>DIVM01000138.1 GCA_002435835.1 Firmicutes bacterium UBA6132 | reverse complement strand
TGCCTATGAAAGTGGTCCATTAGGAGGAGATCAGCAAATAGGTTGTGCTATAGTTGAAGGAAAAATTGATTTTATGATTTTTTTCTGGGATCCTCTATCATCACATCCTCATGACCCTGACGTAAAGGCACTTTTAAGAATTGCAGTTTTATACGACATTCCTGTAGCTATGAATGAATCAACAGCTAACTTTTTATTAAAATCAAGTTATATGGAAAAAGATTATATAAGAGAAAATTAAAAAAACCTGTCCGCTATCATTTGGACAGGTGAATTTATTTTAAAATTATTTTTTTGTGGTATTATTTTCAACTTTATTAATATATTCAATTAAATCAACCAATTTATTGGAATAACCCCATTCGTTGTCATACCATGATACTAATTTAACAAAATTAGGATTTAATCCAATACTCGCTTTTACATCAAAAATTGATATTCTTGAGTCTCCTAAAAAGTCTGTTGAAACAACATCATCTTCTGTATATCCTAATATACCTTTTAATTCTCCTTCAGATGCTGTTTTAATAGCTTGCGTTATTTCTTCCATGGAAGCAGGCTTTTCAAGTTTGCATGTTAAATCAACTACGGATACATTTACTGTTGGAACTCTAAAAGCCATACCAGTCAATTTTCCTTTCAAATCTGGAATTACTTGACCAACTGCTTTTGCTGCACCAGTTGAAGATGGAATTATATTGACTGTTGCAGATCTTCCGCCTCTCCAGTCTTTTTTAGATGGTCCATCCACTGTTTTTTGTGTAGCAGTAGTTGAGTGCACTGTTGACATCAATCCTTCTATTATACCAAAATTTTCGTGAATTACTTTTGCTAATGGTGCTAAGCAGTTTGTAGTACAAGATGCATTAGATACAACATCCATGTCGGTTGTATAGGTCGTATTATTTACTCCCATAACAAACATGGGAGCATCCTTTGATGGAGCACTGATTATAACTTTTTTTGCTCCTCCTTTTATATGTTTATAAGCATCTTGTTGATGAGTAAATGCACCTGTAGATTCTACAATATATTCAGCACCGCATGATTTCCAATCTATTTCAGATGGATCTTTTTCTGCATAAACTTTTATACCTACATCATTTACTATAAGCATATTATCATTTGATTCTATTTTGCTATCAAATTTACCATGAACGGAATCATATTTCAACATATATGCCATATAATCCACATCTATAAAAGGGTCATTTATTCCAACAACTTGAATATCATCTCTTTTATCTATTGCTCTAAAAACTATTCTTCCGATTCGACCAAATCCATTTATTCCAATTTTTATCATATTGTTCTCCGAATTAAATTTTTCAAAACAAAAATTATTACAAAAATAATCAATAATATGATTACCACCCAAAAATTCAATAAACAACTTTTGGGTAAATAATCAATAATATTTTCTCTTAAATAATTAAAAACTATGTATTTAAAAAAGTTATAATTATATAAAAATCATTATTTAATAAAATTTAATTAAAAAATGCACTTAAAATATTTTTGCAATATTTTAAATGCATCGTTTGGTTTTTATTTTGCTGTAAAATTTTTGCCATCAAAATCTATTTCAATATTTGTGTTTGGTTCTAAATATTTTGATATAATTACTCTTGCTATTAATGTTTCTATATTTCTTTGAATATATCTTTTTAAAGGTCTTGCGCCGTAAATAGGATCGTAACCTTGTTCTATAATATAAGATTTTGCTTTATCTGAAACTGAAAAAGTAAGCTGTTTATTTTTTAATCTATCTTTTAAATCATTAAACATTAACTGTAGTATAGAGGCGATTTCTGTTTTACTAAGTGGTTTATAAAACACTATTTCATCAAGTCTGTTTAAAAATTCAGGTCTGAAACTTCTTTTTAAAATATTGTTTACTTCATTTCTGCTTTCTTCAGAAATTTCTCCTTGATTATTTATTCCTTCCAAAATATAATTTGATCCTAAATTAGAAGTTAAAATAATTATAGTATTTTTAAAATCTATAGTTCTTCCTTGAGAATCTGTAATTCTACCATCATCTAATACTTGAAGTAGAATATTAAATACATCAGGGTGTGCTTTTTCTATTTCATCAAATANNATAAGCCGAGACACGCTAAATTTCTCCATATATTCGCTCATATCAATACGAATTATATTGTGTTCATCATCAAACAAAGCTTCTGCTAAAGCTTTAGCTAATTCTGTTTTTCCAACTCCAGTTGGACCTAAGAATAAAAATGATCCTATAGGTCTGTTAGGATCCTGTATTCCAGCCCTTGAACGAAGAATTGATTCAGCTACTTTTAAAACAGCTTCATTTTGGCCTATTACTCTTTCATGGAGTATATCTTCAAGCCTTAGTAATTTTTCTCTTTCTCCTTCCATGAGTTTAGAAACAGGAATACCAGTCCATCTTCCAATTATGCGAGCAATTTCTTCTTCTGTAACTTTGTCCCTAAGTAAAGTATTTTTTCCTTGAGTTTGTTCCGATATTTGTTCTTCTTCATCTAATAATTTTTGAAGTTCAGGAAGTTTACCGTATTTTAATTCAGCAGCTTTATTTAAATCATAATGTCTTTCTGCTTTTTCTATTTCTGCATTTGTTTTTTCAATTTCTTCTCTTAAATGTTGTACTTTTCCTATAGAGTTTTTTTCATTTTCCCATTTAGCTTTCATTTCTTTAAACTGAGATCTCATTTCTGCCAATTCTTTTTGAATGTCCGATAAATGTTCTATAGAAAGTTTTGAGTTTTCTTTTTTTAAAGCAGCTTCTTCTATTTCGTGTTGCATAATTTTTCTAGAAATATCATCTAATTCTGTAGGCATTGATTTCATTTCAGTTTTAATCATAGCACATGCTTCATCAATTAAATCAATTGCTTTGTCAGGCAAAAATCTGTCGGAAATATATCTGTTAGAAAGTACTGCAGCTGAAATTAAAGCTTGATCTTGAATTTTAACACCGTGAAAAACTTCATATCTTTCCTTTAATCCTCTTAATATAGAAATAGTGTCTTCTACAGTTGGCTCATTAACTAAAACTGGCTGAAAACGCCTTTCTAAAGCAGCATCTTTTTCAATATATTGACGATATTCATTTAAAGTTGTAGCTCCTATACAGTGCAGCTCGCCCCTTGCAAGCATTGGTTTTAACATATTACCTGCATCCAAGGCGCCGTCTGTTTTTCCAGCACCAACAATTGTATGAAGTTCATCTATAAATAATATTATTCTACCTTCACTTTTTTTTACTTCATTTAAAACTGCTTTTAATCTTTCTTCAAATTCACCTCTAAATTTTGCTCCAGCAACTAAAGAACTCATGTCCAGTGAAAATATTTTTCTTTCTTTTAAATTGTCAGGTATATCACCTCTTACTATACGAAGTGCTAAACCTTCTGCAATAGCTGTTTTACCAACGCCAGGTTCACCTATTAATACAGGATTGTTTTTAGTTTTACGAGATAAAATTCTTACTACATTTCTTATTTCAGAATCTCTTCCAATAACAGGATCTAATTTGTTGTTTTTAGCTAACTCTACTAAATCTTTACCATATTTCAATAAAGCATCATATGTAGATTCTGGAGAATCACTTGTAACTCGAGTATTTCCTCTTACAGAAGATAATACATTTAAGAAATTATTTTTATCTATATTAAATTCATAAAATAATTTTTTTAAACTTTGTTTTGGATTGTTAAGTATAGAAAGCATTATATGTTCAACTGAAACATATTCATCCTTCATTTTTTCAGCAGTATTTTCTGATTCTACTAATATTTTATCAACATCATTTGATATATAAATTTTCCCACTTTCACGTCCAGGTCCTGTGACACGGGGCATGGATTCTATAATTTTAAATAATTTCATATTGAAATTATTTACATCTATACCCATTTTCAATAATAGCTGAGATATTAAGCCCTCATCCTGATTTGAAAGAGCATATAATAAATGCTCTTCTTCAATTTGCATATTATTGTTTTCTATTGCTATATTTTGAGATTCTTGCAGCGATTCTAAAGATTTTTGAGTAAACTTTTGTGCATTCATGCTTTCCTCCTTGTATTTTAATAATTTATTATATTTAATATAATACCACTTAAATCTTAATTTAAAACAAATTTTCCCAATAAAAAAAACTGTAACACGTATAATTACAGTTTTGTATTACTAATTAATTAAAACTTTAAAAAACCTTCGCCGTAAACTTCGTGTACATTTCTTACAATAACAAATACATCAGGGTCAACATTTTTTAATTCTTTTTTAAGCATAAAATATTCTTTTTTCTCTAAAATAGTAGTTAAAATTTCTTTTTCTTTGTTTGTATATCCGCCTTCTGCAGTATAAACAGTAACGCCTCTATTTAAATTGTTAAGAATAAATTGCTTTACATCTTCAGTTTTATCAGTAATTATAACAACTTCTTTTTTAACACTAAAACCATCAATAAAATAGTTTACTACAAGTCCATTTATAAACCATCCAAAAGCTCCTATAATTCCAGTTGTTATTCCATATGTAAAAAAAGCAAATACTACTACAATTATATCAGCCGCCATTAAACCATTTCCCATATCTAAATTAAAATATTTATTAAATATTTTAGCTACTATATCAGTTCCACCAGTTGATGCATTTTGGTTGAATACTATTGATAGACCTATTGCAGAAAGAACTATACCACTTATTAAATTTAATAAAACTTCATTTGTAACAGGATTTGTTGCAGGGTAGTATTTTTCCATGAGTCCCATACTGAATGAAAGAAAGAAAACTGAAAAAATGGTTTTTCCTCCAAATTCAAAACCAATAAATATAAATCCAACAATTAATAAAATTATGTTTAAAATTAAATTTATGAGTGAAATAGGTATGGATAAATAATTGTTTATTACTATGGAAAGACCGGATACACCCCCTGTTGCTAAATTTTCTGGAACTAAGAAATAATAAATACCTAATGCCACTAAAAATGTTCCAACAGCAATAAAAAAGTATTCTTTAATCATTTGCTTGTTTAACATATTTCATCTCCTCTAAGCAAACCTTTTTAGGTTAAGCCATTTATTCATATTTTAACTTATTTAACTACTTTTATCAATAAAATTGTATAAGTTAATAATTATTTGAAAAAATAAGCAAAGTTAAAGAAACGCAAGATAAATAGAGATTTTAGTTGCAAAAACGTTTTTATTCATTTAATTTCAAAACTTTGGCATAATACGAAAGTTTATGTTAAAACACTGTTATTGAATTAAATTTTTAAAAATGTTATAATTCCTTATTATGGAATATTTGTGGGAGGATAACATTGAAAGATATAATAGAACAAATAGTTCAAATTGATGCAATGGCATGTGAAAATAAGAAAAAAAATGAAGAATTACTTATAAAGAAAAGAAATGATTATGAAAATGAAATTACAAAATATAAGAATCAAAAAATTGCATTAGCTAAATATAATGCAGAAATAATATTAAAAAACCAAGAAAAAAGTCTTGAAAAAGAAGAAATTTTAATAGAAGATAAAATAAGCATGGCAGTTTTGAATATCGATATGAATTATTCGCAAGTTGAACAAAAAATAATGGAAAAATTATTTAAGAAATTATTTGTACTGGAGGGGTAATATGAACCCTTACATGGCTTACGAAGCTGTAAATACTAAAATTATAACTAAAAAAGGTCATATACTTAAATCAGAAATGTGGGAAAAAGTATTCACTTTTAATACGGTTGATCAGCTTTCTGATTTTTTTAAAAATCACACTGAAATTAAAAAAATTTTTAAAAATTTAAATAATAGTGATTTACATAGAAATAATTTAGAAAATTTACTAAATAAGTATAGAACTTTAGAATTAGAAGAGTTGATACAATATTTTTCAGGTCCATATAAAGAATTTGTAAAAGCTTTATTAATAGAAGAAGAAATTCAAGATTTAAGTTTAATATTAAGAAAAATATCAAGAAATGAAAATTTAAATGAAGTACGGGATAGTTTTATTCATTCAGAAAAATATACTAAAATAAATTTTGAAAAGCTAATAAGCTGTAGGTCGGTTCAGCAGTTTACAGAAAATTTAAAAAATACTATATATTATAATGATTTAAGAAATTTAACAAATGAAGATGCAATAAAACGTGAGTTTCATATTGAAATGAAATTGAATCTTTTATATTATAATAATTTAATTAAAAAAGCAGCTTTACTTAATAAAGATGATGGACTAATTGCTAAACAAATAATTGGTTATAAAATAGACCTTGAAAATACGCAATGGATTTACAGAGCATTAACTTATTATAATTTAACTCCTGAGGAAATTTTGATTTACAGTTTAAAAGGTGGTAATAAATTAAGTTTTAGCTTGTTGAAAAAACTTTGTTATACAAAAACAAAACATGATTTTATGAAAATGGCTAACTTATATTTAAAATTTGATTTCTTTGATAACACTGAAAACAACAACGTTGTTATAAGCATAGACAAATTTATGATTGATTATTTGAGAAAAGGTAATTTTCAAGGTATTGGTTCTATATTAGCTTATTTTTATTTATTGGGCATTATTATTTATGATTTAACTTCTGTTACAGAAGGTATTAAGTACAATATTCCAAAAGAAAAAATTAAGGAATATTTGGCATTTAAAATATGATGAACGGAGGAAATTAAAGTGGCAATTGAAAAAATGGCTCTTTTGCAATTAGTTGGTTCTTTAGACAAAATATATCCTATATTAAAAGAGCTAATTATTTGTGAAAATGTTCATCTGAATTCAGAATTAAACAACGCTTATAGCAACAATTTTTTAGTTCATGAATTTGAATCGGAAACTAATTTAATAGGTACAACTCCATTTAATTTAGATGACTTCGATAAAATTCTTAATGATTGTAAAATAGATATACAAACTTTAGAGAACATTTGTAGTGTTTTGGACATTAATTTAAAAATAGATATTAAAACTTTATCTTTAAGTAATTATGACATAAATGAAGCTCGTGTTGATTTAAAAAATATTATTTCGTCTATTGGAGAAAAGGCTGAAAAAATAAAAGAAATTAAAAATGAAATATCAGAGCTTTTAAACTACAATGAAAAAATAAAGTGCATTTATGATCAAAATTTAAATATAGATAAAATTACTGATTTAAATTATTTTGAATATGAAATAGGTACTTTATCAGCTGAAAACAAATGGCGTATAAAGAAAAATTATGAAAATTTAAGCGCTATTGTTTTGCGAATAGGAATAATAAAATCATCTGTAGAAGATATGTACATAATAATATATCCAAAACAATTTAAAGAAGAAACTAATAATTTATTGAAATCATTAAGTTGGAACCAACTTAAAGTTCCTAAATCTATTAGAGGAACCCCAACTGAAATGGCGGAACAAATAAATAGTAGAATATCCGAACTAAATAAAGAGTTAGAAAAGTTATCAAAAATACTTGAAGTAGACAAAGAAGAAAACAAATATATTTTAAATAAAATATATAATGTAATAAAACTTGAAGAAAAGATAACAGAAGTAGAAAAAAGCGTTGATTTTGGAGACAACTTATTTATATTAAATATTTGGATTCCTGATAAGGATAAAAAAAATATTGAAGAATCTATTGGAAGAGTTACTAATAAATTCATAATAACTGAAAAATCTGCAAATGAACTTGGTAAGCAAGTTAAGCCGCCTACAAAATTAAAAAATAATTGGTTTACTAAACCTTTTGAAATTATAGTAAAAATGTATGGGCTTCCATCATACCATGAAATTGATCCAACGCCATTTTTAGCTTTAACATACACTTTGATTTTTGGAATTATGTTTGGTGATATTGGTCAAGGATTAGTGTATTTTTTAGCAGGTGTTTTTCTTAGTCAGAAAATTGATTCTGTTGGTCAACTTTTAATGAGGCTCGGTGGTAGTTCAATTTTATTTGGATTTATTTATGGAAGTTTATTCGGTCTTGAAAAGCACGAACTTCCGTGGTTGCCAAGTTTAGTTGGTAAAGTTTTGGATCCAAAAAACATTCCATCCATACTTCTTACAGGAGTAATAGTTGGTATAATTGTACTTACAATATCCTATATTTTTGGTATTGTAAATCATTTAAGAAAAGGGGATGTAAAAGAAGGTATATTTGGAAAAAATGGCATAATAGGTTATTTATTTTTTATAAGTTTAATAATTGCAGTTATTTGTATTACAAAACTAATTAAATTATCAGTTATAGTTCCAATTTTAATTATGATTATAAGCTTAATTGTAATGGTTTTAAAAGAGCCGCTTACAAATATAATATTAAATAAAAAACCACTTATTCATGGTAATACAGGCTCATATTTTACAGAATCTATTTTTGAATGTGTAGAAACAATTTTAAATGCTTTGTCAAATGCTATATCATTCATACGTGTAGGAGCTTTTGCATTAAATCATGCAGGATTGTTTTTAGCTTTTTTAGTTATGTCAGAACTAACAACAAATATTGTATTGAAAATTCTTATATTAGTAATTGGAAATATTTTAATTTTGACACTTGAAGGTTTAATAGTTTTCATTCAAGGTCTTCGTTTACAGTATTATGAAATGTTCAGTAAATATTTTTCTGGTGATGGAATTGAGTTCGACCCTATAAAATTAAAAAAATAATTATAAAATATTAAATTTAAAATTAAAGGAGATTATTATGCAAATTATATCAATGCTCTTAGCAGCTTCAATATCTATAGGAACTATAATTTATGGTTATAAATCATTAAAACAAGGCAAAAAAGGTAGTGTCAAAAAAGCCATGTTAAAAACATTATCTGCTTTTGGTCTTGTGATGGCTGGTGCAATTATATCAACTATTTATGGTGGTAATGTATTTGCAGAAACAGTAACTGAAGCCTCAGCTGCTGCGGGGATGAGTTTGGGTGAAGGTTTTAAATATTTAGCAGCGGCTTTATCAACTGGTCTTGCAACTATAGGTACAGGATTAGCTGTTGGTTCAGTTGGTTCATCAGCAGTAGGAGCAGTATCAGAAGATTCATCCATACTTGGTAAAACTTTAATATTTGTAGGTATGGCCGAAGGCATAGCTATATATGGAATGATAATATCAATTTTAATATTGTTCGTGTAATTTGATGAATAATTTGTTCGGAGGAGATTTATGAAGTCATTTTTAATAAGCGATAACAGAGATACTTGGGTTGGAATGAAATTAGCAGGTATTGACGGTATTTTAGTACGAGATAGGGAAAATGCTCTTCATGCTATAAAAGAAACATTAAAAAACAATGAAATAGGAATATTAATACTTACGGAAAGAGTTGTAGATATGGCGACTGAGGAAGTTATGGAACTTAAATTAAAACTTAAAATACCTTTAATAATTGAAATACCTGACAGGCGCGGCACTATAAGAGAAAGTGATTCTATAACAAGTTATATTAGAAATTCCGTTGGCATTCGTATATGAGGTGGTTATATGGTAACTATTGAGCAAAAATTACTGCTTTTTTCTAAACTTCTTAATCAGACGATGGATAAAAACTTTAATGAAGAATTAAAAAAATTAGATCAACAATATGAAGTATTATTAAAGAAAAATAAAGAAGCAGTTGATAATGAAGTATTTGAAATAGAAGAAAAAACAAAAAAACAAGCTGAAATGAAATTAGTTGAACAAAAAAGTAAAACAAAAGTTTTATTAAAAAAAGAAATCATGAATGTAAAAGAAAAATATTTTAAAATATTTATGGAAAATTTCAAAAATAAATTACGAGATTATACTTTAACAGATGATTATAAAATTTATTTATTTAAATCAATCAAAAGTTTAAATGAAGAGTTACTTCATTTTAATAAGGAGTTTAATGAGTTAATTATATGCTTAAATTTAAAAGATTATAATAAATACTCATCTTTTTTAAAAGAGGAATTACAAAAAGAAATATGTGGCAAAAATATTACATTTAAAACAATGGAATTTTTAGGAGGAATTATTTTACAAATTCCAGAACATAATTTAAGGTTCGATACAACAATTGATTCCGTATTAGAAGAAAATGAAACTTATATAATGCAAACATTATTTGAAGCTTTAGAGGCAGGTGAATAAATTGGATAATGAAATAATAGAAGGAATAGTAAGTCTAATAAATGGACCTGTTGTTAAAGGTACTAATATGGGATCTTTTAAAGTAAATGAAATGGTTACAGTGGGTAAACAAAAATTAATTGGTGAAGTTGTATCAATTAATTCAGATAAAGCAACTGTTCAAGTTTATGAAGAAACAGAAGGATTAAAAGCTGGAGAAAAAATATATTCAACAGGTTCACCACTTTCTGTAACATTAGGACCTGGCATAATCGGAAATATATTTGATGGTATTCAAAGGCCACTAACAAAAATTCAAAGTATCTCTAAAGATTTTATACCTGAAGGTATCGGACTATTATCCCTTGATGAACAAAAAGAGTGGGATGTAAATATTTTGGTTAAAGTTGGAGATAAGTTAAAAGCAGGGGACATATATGGAACTATACAAGAAACTGAAAGTATACTTCATAAATTAATGGTACCCTATAATGTAAGCGGTGTTGTAAAAGAAGTAAGAGTTAGTGGTTATTATAAATTAAATGATACTATAGTTATATTAGAAAAAGACAATACATCTGAAATTAATTTAACTCTTTGTTCTAAATGGCCTGTTCGTAAACAAAGACCTATACAGAAAAGACTACCCATTTATAAACCATTGGTTACAGGCCAAAGGGTAATAGATAGTTTTTATCCTATTGCAAAAGGAGGTACGGTTGGACTACCTGGTGGCTTTGGAACTGGAAAAACTGTTACTCAACATCAGTTAGCAAAATGGAGTGATGCAGATATTATTGTTTATGTTGGTTGCGGAGAACGTGGAAATGAAATGACAGATGTATTAGAAGAATTTCCAGCTTTAATAGACCCAAGAAGCGGGAGACCTTTAATGGAAAGAACAATTTTAATTGCCAATACTTCTAATATGCCTGTTGCAGCCCGTGAAGCAAGTATTTACACAGGGATTACATTAGCAGAATATTATAGGGACATGGGATACAATGTTGCTATAATGGCAGATTCAACATCAAGGTGGGCAGAGGCACTAAGAGAAATTTCAGGACGTCTTGAAGAAATGCCTGCAGAAGAAGGATATCCAGCATATTTACCATCAAGATTAGCAGAATTTTATGAACGTGCTGGTTGTGTTAAAACTCTTAATGGGGATGAAGCATCAGTTACAATTATAGGAGCTGTTTCTCCGGCAGGAGGAGATTTTTCGGAACCTGTTACAGAAAATACAAAGAGGTTTGTTACAGCATTTTTAGCTTTGGATAAAAAGCTTGCTCATGCAAGACATTTTCCTGCTATAAATTATTTAACAAGCTATTCAGGATATATATCCATGTTAGAAGATTGGTATATAGAAAATGTTGCACCGGATATGATTGAACTGAGAAATAAAATGATTAAGCTTTTGCAAGAAGAGGAAAAGTTAAATGAAATTGTTCAGCTAGTAGGAGAAGATGTATTACCAAATGATCAATCACTTATTATGGAAACAGCAAGAATGATTAAAAAAGGATTTTTACAACAAAATGCTCTTCATCCTGAAGATACTTATGTAAATCTTAATAAACAATATAAAATGCTTAAAATAATTAATGTATTTTATGATAATGCTTTATTGTGCGTTAAAATGGATATTCCAATTTCTACTATACGGAGCCTAAGTATTTTTCAAAACATATTAAAAATGAAATATGACATCCCAAATGACAAAATTGAATTATTAGATGATTTAATGAACAATATTATTACAACATTAAGTGATTTAAGACAGAAATATGAATAGGGAGCTTGAAAAATGAGAAAAGAATATTATAAACTACAAAAAATAGAGGGACCCTTAATAGTTCTTTCTGGCATAGAAGGAGCTGCCTATGGTGAAATAGTAAATATTAAAATTGATAATAAAGAATTAAGAAAAGGTAAAATTATAAAAATTGATGATGATAAAGTTATAGTACAAGTTTTTGAAGGAACAACAGGAATTTCCACTGACAATGCATCAGTTAAATTTACAGGTGAACCTTTAACTATTCCTTTATCTAAAGAAATATTAGGAAGAACATTTAATGGTGTAGGAGGACCTATTGATGGAGCATATCAAGTAGTATCATCTTACAGACAAAATATAAACGGACGGCCTATTAATCCAGTTGCAAGAAGATATCCGAGAAACTTTATCCAAACAGGTATATCTGCTATTGATGCTTTAATGACGTTAATCAGAGGACAAAAACTTCCTATATTTTCAGGTAATGGCATTGCCCATAATGATTTAGCTGCTCAAATAGTAAAACAGGCAAAAATAAAAGGTGCAACAAGTGAAAACTTTGCAGTTATTTTTGGAGCTATGGGAGTAAGGCATGATGATGCAGATTTTTTTAAAAGAAGTTTTGAAAAAGCTGGAGTTTTAGACCATGTTGTAATGTATATAAACACTGCAGACGCACCAATAATAGAAAGAATTTCTACACCAAGATGTGCATTAACTGCTGCTGAATATTTAGCATTTAAACATGACATGCATGTTTTAGTAATTATAACTGACATGACAAGCTATGCAGAAGCTTTAAGAGAAATATCTTCAGCAAAAGAAGAAGTTCCTTCCCGTAAGGGGTATCCTGGATATTTATATTCAGACCTTTCAACTATATATGAAAGAGCAGGTATGTTAAAAGATTCAGAAGGTTCTATTACTTTAATACCAATTTTGACAATGCCTAACGATGATATAACACATCCAATTCCTGACTTGACTGGTTTTATAACAGAAGGTCAAATTGTTTTAAACAGAGAATTAAATCAAAAAAGCATTTATCCACCAATAGATATTCTTCCTTCTCTTTCACGTTTAATGAAAGATGGAATAGGAAAAGAATATACTAGGGAAGATCACGCTGATTTATCAAGCCAGATATTTGCTGCATATTCTAAAGTTCAGGATGTAAGAAGTTTAGCTCAAATAATAGGTGAAGATGACTTAAGTGATTTAGACAAAACTTATTTAAAATTCGGAAGAGAATTTGAAACAAAATTCATAAGCCAGGGTAAAAATGAAAACAGAAATATAGAAGAAACATTAAATTTAGGTTGGTATGTTTTGTCGTTACTTCCTGTTACAGAACTTGATCGTATGAAATCAGAAATAATCAATAAATATTACGTATTTGATAGGGAGAGATAGCATGGCAGTTTTAATAGCCCCTACGAAGTCAAATTTAATAAAATCAAAATCATCCCTTGATCTTTCTAAAAAAGGGTATGAGCTATTAGATAAAAAACGAAATGTGTTAATAAAAGAAATGATGGAGTATGTGGAAAAAGCGAGGAATATGCATAATGAAATTTATAATGTTATAACTGATGCTTATGAAGCATTACAAAAGGCTAATATAACTCTCGGAGTTAAAAATGTTGAGGATATTTCATACAGCGTACCTATAAATGAAAATTTTGAAGTGCTTTTAAAAAGCGTAATGGGAGTTGATATACCTCACTTAAAATATGAAAAAAAACAAATCGCTCCAACTTATGGCTTTTACAATACATCTGCAGCACTCGACGAAGCAAGACAAAAGTTCAATGATGTGAAATATAAAGTATATGAACTTTCTGAAGTAGAAAACTCCATATTTAAATTAGCAAAAGAAATAGAAAAAACTCAAAAAAGAACAAATGCATTACAACATATTCAAATACCAAAATATAAACAACAAGTGAAATACATCCAAGAAGTTTTAGAAGAAAAAGAACGAGAAGATTTCTTCCGTTTAAAAAGATTAAAAAGTAAGAGTAAAAATAAATAATAAAATGATTATATAAAAGCTATCTCTTAAGAGGTAGTTTTTTATAAGTTTTAATGATATTTACTGTATTAGTCTTTTTCCTAATAGCTTATTGTATTTAAATTTTTTTTGCATTATAATAGTAAAAAGTATTAAATTATAGGAGGTATACAATTGGAAATTAAAAAAACATTGTTAGACGAATACAAAGACGAATTTCATAAATTGTCAATGAATATTATAGAAAATTCTTTTATTGAGTTAGATACGCCATTAAGATGGGCAGATAATTTAAAGGTTGACTTAAGTCAAGAACTGAAAGATTTTTATGACGGAATGCATTATGAAGAAAAAATAAAAGTTGAATCTGAATGCTTGGAAAAAGTATTGGATACAGTCAGAAACACAGAAGAATTATTAATTTTAAATTACAATGATGAAATGGTATTTATAGTGAATAAGCATTATTATGAAGCAAATCCTGAAGAATTTAGTTTATATACAATTGATAAATAAGCATTTTGGATAAAAATATGATGTTAAGGAAAATGAAATGAAAAAATTAGTAAATGCCAGATTATCTTACCTAAAAATGGTACTTATTGTTATGAGTCTTGGTCTGTTATCACGAAGATTAAATACTTATATACCAGATTTTATCGATTTGTTTTTGGGAGATTCTTTGTGGGCTTTAATGATATATTTCTTAACTAGGATGTTATTCATAAATTGGTCAAAAAAGAAATCTGCATCTATTGGATTATTATTTTGTTTTATAATTGAAGTAAGCCAGTTATATCATAGCAATTGGATTGATGCCATTAGAAAAACAGCAATAGGTGGGTTGATTTTAGGATATGGTTTCCTTTATAGTGATTTAGCATCATATTTATTAGGAATTATACTGGGATACATAATTGATATAATTATTAATAGAAAAAATTAAGAATTATGTAATACTAAGGAGGGATAGCATGAAATTAATGATTGCATCTGATATTCACGGTTCTGCTTATTACTGTGAAAAAATGATAAATGCATTAAAAAATGAAAAAGCTGATAAATTATTATTACTTGGTGATATTTTATATCATGGTCCAAGAAATGATTTGCCAAAAGACTACAATCCAAAACGAGTTATTGAAATGTTAAATAATATAAGTTGTGATTTACTTTGCGTTCGTGGAAACTGTGATACTGAAGTTGATCAAATGGTTTTAAATTTCCCAATAATGGCTGAATATTGTATTTTATATTTAAATAATCATATGATTTTTGCAACACATGGCCATAAATTTAATGAAGAAAATACACCCATATTAAAAAAAGGGGATATTCTTATAAATGGACACACGCATATTCCAAAACACACAAAGCACGAAAATTTTATATATTTAAATCCAGGTTCTGTTTCCATTCCAAAGGCCGGCAGTTTAAATGGTTATATGATATATGAAAATAATGAATTTTTATGGAAAGATTTAGATGGAAATAGTTATGATAGGTTTGAATTAATAAAAAATTAAATTTCGGGTTTATCTATTTTATATAATAATTGTTATATATTAATTTAAAATTTAATCTGCCAATAAAAACGTCCCCTTGGCTTGCATGTTAGGGGATGTTTTTATTGGCAGATTATTCTTCTTCTGAAATTATTTTTTTTGTCATTAAATCATAACCCGCTATTGTATTAGGGAATATTTTTTTAGCTTGTTCTAAAAATTGCTCTGGATTTACCAAGGATGGGCTATAATGAGTTAGCCATAATTCTTTTACGTTGCATTGTTTTGCAATTAAAGCAGCTTCTGAAAATAGCATATGTTTTTTTTCAACAGCATTTTCATATTGATCATCATCCCCATACATACCTTCACATATAAATAAATCTGAATTTGCTACAGCTTCATTTATACTTTTCACTGGCCTTGTATCAGTAGCAAATGAAATTTTAATAGGCTTACGACTATTACCTAAAACCATATCAGGTGTATATATAGAATTTTCATGGGTTACGCTTTTACCGTTGTGAAGAATTTTCCATAACTTAACTGGTATATTTAATTTTTCAGCTTTTTCTGGTAAAAATCGAGGTTTAAGTTTTAGTTCAAATGAATAACCGAGACAACTTATATGATGCTTTAAAGGGAAAGAATTAATATTTAATCCTATAAATTCAAATTGTTGTTGTCTATTTTCTGCTACTTCTACAATCCTCACTTCATATGGCAAATAACCACACACAATTAATAAACTGTTTATTATATTAGCAAATCCTCTTGGAACAATTATATACACAGGTTCAGTTCTCATGGAATTACCAACAGTAAGTAAAAGTCCAGGAAGTCCTGTTACATGATCTGCATGGCAATGAGTTATTAATATTGCATCTATTTTATTCATACTTATTTTTCCCTTGCTAAGAGAAATTTGAGTTCCTTCACCGCAATCTATAAGCACGGATTTTCCGTTATATTCAATTAAGCATGATGATAAAAAACGATTTGGAGTTGGAATCATGCCTCCAGTTCCTATCAAAGTTACATTTATCATTGTGTCTCCTGTAATTTATAATTTGATATAACATAGCTATAATCAAATTATTATTCTTAGATCTTTAGCTATTATATCTTTTTTTTCCAATAATATCAATATATCATTCAGAAAGTGTTTAGCATTATAATACAAATTATAGATGAAATTACACCAAGCAAAAATTTTGATTTTAAATAAGTTGAAAGCTTTAAATTAAACTCAGTGCTTACTGCAATTGTTTGAAAAATTATGGACATACCTGAAAAACTTATTAAAAAATTTATGATTACAAGCTTAATTTCATAAGGAACAGTGGATGATGCAATTATACTGCATCCATTTGTCATTTCTAATGATCCTATAATTAGTGAAAAAATTATATTTCTTATATTAGAATTAAAAGATAAAAATACTTCACTTGAATTTAACATGTTTATAATAAACTGTGAAAAAACTGAAAATATTACAATTACGCTTCCTACAGACAATATACTTTGTACTGATTTATAAATTGAAGAGCTAAATACTTCATTAAAATTATTTTTATTGTGATTTATAATACGAGAAGTTATATTATGTTCATTTTTTTTATATATAGAACTTAAAATTATTGCGCCTAAATAGTGTGGTATTGCAATATATGTATATAAACTATATTCACCTAACATGGAATGTGATACAGCGCCTGCTATGAATTGAAAGCTACAAAGATTAGCAAATGCTAACATTTTATTAGCTTCATCAATATTTATTTTTTTATTTTCTGCCATAATGTTAGTTGCTATTGCACCTGATGGATATCCAGAAATAAAGCTTATAGTATAGGGTATTACAGCAAATTTACTTTTAAAAATTTTTTCCGATATAAATGAAAAATATTGCAAGAGACTGTACATAAAATTATATTGCAACAGAATATTAGATAAAACAGACATAGGAAATAAATATGGCACTATATTGTTTATCCATATTTTTAAGCCTTTAAAAACGCCGTCAGAAACAACTGTCGGCTGAATTATAAAAACAAATATTATTAATAAAATTAAAATTGGTATTATATTTCTTCTTACTTTACCCACCATATAAAAAGCCCCCAAGACATATATTATATATTATTGTTTTAAGGGGACAATTATGATTTTATTTGTTTATATAAACTGCATTTTTTGCATATTCTTCATTTGTTTTTTTTATTTTTAGTGGCAGATAATAAATATTTGTTGTTTTATCTGTTAATGAAAATCTATTTAGTGATACATTATATTTTTTATAATCCGAATATCTTACTATAACATTTATACCATCATTTTTTAATTGTTTAATTATAAGTCTACCTACATCATTAAATGCTAATACCTTTACATAATTAAAATTTATGTTAGTATAATCAGTGAAATATTGTATATTTTCTTTTGTTATTCCAAGTAGTATATTAAGCAGTATTCGCCTTAATTTTGAATAAGTGTAGCGTTTTGATTTTAAAGACATTATAAAATCATCCACATTATTAAATTTAAAAAGGTTAGCATAAATTTTATTATTTAATCCTTCGGACACTTCAAATATTTCATTTAATCCTTCAACACCTAAATCAAGTGCTTTATAATAAATATAATTTAAATAAAAATTTAGAGAATTATAATTTTGATGTTCATTATAAAACTCATTTAACATTTCAATACTTTTATCGGTCAAAGAAGAAGGAATTATATTATCACTTAATATGCTTTTTCTAATAGCTGTTGCGCTATCAAATTCTCCAGTTAAATCCATTTCATTATGGCCTTTACCAATTCTTTTTACAGGAATAAATTCACAGTTTAAATTTAGTTTTATTGCACTTTTAATATATTCTATAGCAAGTACATTGTTTGGAGATTTAATTATTTCCTCTATTTTTAATTGAGCATTATCTGATATATCTTTTTCTAAAATTTTAATAACTGCATTTGAAACAGCAGTTGGATATGAAATACCTTTTGATATTTCTTCTTTTAAAATAGAGCTGTAATTTTTATTATAAAGTTGCGAAGATGCAATTTCTTTAAGAATTTTTACATCATCATTTTCACACCCAAAGCTTAAGTTATTGATGTTTAATTTTTTTAATTCAGTTAGAGCTGATAATGAAAACATTTCTGCATTTTGACATGAAAAAGGCATGGGTAGTTCAATAACTATGTCAGCTCCACCATATATTGCTGTTGTAGCACGCTTATATTTATCTATAATAGATGGCTCTCCACGCTGTACAAAATTTCCGCTCATTACAACAGCTATTGCATGGCAGTTAGAAAGTTCACGTGCTTTCTTTAATTGGTATTCATGTCCTTTGTGAAAGGGATTATATTCAGAAACAATACCTGTAATTTCCATTTAACACCTCTTTTTTAATTATGTATACAATTGTAGTTATAATATATTTTTTTGTCAATTAATAATTATTTTTTAAATAAATAAATTATTGTTGGAAAACAAATTGTAAATTTATACAACAGCGTATGTTATTTTTTACAAAATTCTGCACAAATTTATTTTTATGATACAATAGTTTTGTTGTTACATTAATATGCAAAAAAAAGTACTATAAAAATTAAAAATATATATATTATAATAGTAAAACAAAAGTATTGGAATAATATCGGGGGATAGGATTTAAAAGATTTCATTTCTTTAAATGAAATAAACGGAAATTTAAAACTAATAAATGTAGCAAAAAAACAGGATAAATAATTTATAATTATTTATTCCTGTTTTTTTTATTACATTTTAATAATTAGTTTTAAAATAATGTATACATTATTTTAAAAAATATGTCTTTTCATTTCCGAAAATTGTGTTATAATGGTGACGAAATTTATTACACAAGGGATGCTGGTTAAATGCTTAAAATGGCAATCTGCGATGACATAAAGTCCATATGTGCAGAATTAGAAAAAATATTAATTAAAATAGGACAAACAATAAATCAAGAAATAGAAGTTGATGTGTTTTATTCAGGAGAGGAACTTTGCAATTATATTTCAAAAAATAATTATTACGATATTATTTTTTTAGATATTGAGTTAAGTTTAATGAGTGGCATTGAAGTTGGGAAAAAAATAAGGGAAGTAATTCCCGATGTCAGTATTCAAATTGTATATATATCAGCAAAAGAAAGTTATGCAATGCAACTATTTAAAATAAGACCTCTTGATTTTATAATAAAGCCAATTACGTATGAAAAAATTTCAGATGTAATTAATGTAGCTTTAAATCTGATGCAAAAAAACAATAAATTTTTTAATTATAAAATTGGTTTTGAAATTTATAAAGTGCCTGTAAAAGATATTTTATATTTCGAAAGCAATTATAGAAAAGTTAATATAATTACCAAAACAGGAATTAACAGTTTTTATGATAATTTAGATTCTGTTTTTGAAAAAGTTAAACAATTTAATTTTTTAAATATTCACAAATCATATTTAGTTAATTATGATTATGTTATAAAATTTGAATATGATAAATTAACTATGTTTAATAATAAAGTATTACCCATAAGTCAAGCAAGAAGAAAAGAAATAAGAGCAATACAATTGAAATTAATCAGGGAAGAGAGTAGATCATGAATTTAAACGCATACAGTTATGTTTTTGCATTTTCAAATATAATTCACACATACATTTTATTTAGGTTTATGTGTATTTTTTTTGATAGAAGTGATGTTAATAAAAAAATAGAATTTTTATCATATTCATTATATTGTATTATACTTACTTTGGTTCATTTAGTTATTGAAATTCCAACTATTACATTATTTTTTAATATTATAACATTATATTCTTTAACATTAAACTATAAAGCAACATTTAAAAAGCGGATATTATCTCCAATATTAATTTTTATTTTACTTGTATTAGTTGAAATCTTTGTAGCAGCTTTATCAAGTTATTCTTTTACATCAGGATCGAATTTATCTTCAATATCAGGTGTTATTTTACAAAGAATTTTGTCATATGTAGTAATGCTTGTTATGGAAAATTTTAAAAATGTTAAAAAAGGTATATTTATGTCTAATATATATTGGGCATCTATATTTGCAATTCCATTAGGGACTTTAATAATATGCTTTTTGCTTTTATTATATATCGATATTAAACAAAATCATATTTTAATTAGTATGTCCATATTATTATTTATTAATATAATAACTTTTTATTTATATGATGCATTAAATAAATCTTATGAAGAAAGAATTGAAAATATATTAATAAAAGAACAAAACAATTATTATGAAAAACAATTAAATTTAATGGAAAACTCAGCGAAAAATGTAAGTTCTATTAGACATGATATAAAAAACCATTTGTTTGCCATTAGCACCTATATTAATAATAATGAAAAAAGTGATGCCATAAAATATATATCACAGATAATTGATTTATCTTATGGAGATAAAGAATATGCACAATCTGGAAATGTTAATGTGGATAGTATATTAAATTATAAACTTTTAGAAGCAGAATCAAAAGGAATTTCTGTATCCTTAGAATTAAAAATACCTACTGAATTAAATGTTGATTCTTTTGATATGGTAGTAGTACTATGTAATTTGCTTGATAATTCTATACGGGCTTCAAGTAAATATAATGGTGATAAAAAAATAGATGTTTCCATAATATACAAAACAAATATTTTATTTATTCGTGTTATAAATACATTTGATGGAAATGTTATATATGATAATAATAAAATTATAACTACTAAAACAGATAAAGAAAATCATGGCATAGGATTAAATAATATTCAAAATGTTATAGATAAATATGACGGAACTTTAGAAATCAATCATAACGAAAATATATTTTCAGTTGATATTATAATGTATATTTCTGAAAAATTAACAGTCAACGCTTAATAATATTTATAAACTCCCATTAGAAAATGGGAGTTGTTTTTTTATAATATGATTATAATCTAAAAAGTTAAATTTCTGCTATTTTCATTTTTTGATTTTTCGCTTAGTATGTTCATCTAATGACATAAATGTAATTTTGCGTAATAACAAAATATAATGTAAAGCTATAAATTTGGGTATAATATGTTTGAGATTTAAAAATATATATTATATTTCTTTTCAATTTTAATTGATTTTTAAAATATTAATGTTATAATATTTAAGGTTAATTATTATTTTAACTAAATTTAAAATTGAGAGATGTTTATGAGCGTAACATTCGTAATAGGCGGTTCAAGAAGCGGCAAAAGTACTTTTGCAGAAAATAAAGCAAAAGAATACGGAAATAAAGTTTTATACATAGCAACAGCTGTTGTAACAGACCAAGCAATGGCGGATAGAGTAAAAAAACATAAAGAACAACGTCCTAATTCGTGGAAGACTTTAGAAATGTATAATAATTTTGAATGCTTGATTGACAAGATTGAATTTATTGAATCAGATGTAATTTTGATTGACTGTATTACAACAATGATTGGTAATTTCATGTTTGATTCAAATCTTGATTTTGATAGCTGTAATATTTCAAAAGTTAATAACCTTGAACAAAAAATATCTGAAAATGTATTAACACTTATTAATACTTGCAATGAAAATAGCAAAAAATTAATAATAGTTTCAAATGAAACTGGTATGGGTGTTGTGCCCTCATATTACATGGGTAATTATTTCAGGGATATGAGTGGAAGAATTAATACTCTTATTGGAAATAAATCTGATTATATGTATTTTATTTTCTCCGGTATGCCAATTAAACTAAAGCATAAAGGAGAAATGGTAAAATGGCCAGAGGATTTTTAGTTTTAATTTCATTTTTTACGAGGATTCCAATAGGAAAAAGAATTAGCTATAATGAAGAAAATTTTAAGAAATCATTATATCTTTATTCTCTTATGGGAGCTGTTATTGGTATTATTTTACTTTTTATTAGTTCCATATCAAATATATTTCAATTAAATTTTGTAAAAGGTTTGATTTTGACCTTAAGTTATGTCATAATAACCGGTGGAATTCATTTAGATGGTGCAGCTGATGCAACTGATGGATTGTTTTCAGGGAGAACAGGGGATAGAATTTTTGAAATAATGAGTGATTCACATATTGGAGCATTTGGAGTTCTATGTCTTATATTTATAATTCTTTCTCAATTTGTTTTATTTTCATACTTAGATATGTTTGGATGTTTATTAATGCCAATTGTAGGAAGGTGTTCTGTAGTTGTTGGTTCTTGGAACAAAAAATATGCAAAGCACAGACCTGGTATGGGAACTGTATTTATTGAATCTATGAATACAAAAGTAGTAATTACGAACATAATTATTTTAATTTGTGCTTGCTTAATAGCACCTAATCGTATTATTATGTTGATGTCTTCTTTTATTACATTAATTTTTGCATTTTCAATTTCCAAATGGATTGAAAAAAAAATCGGAGGCATGACAGGTGATACATGTGGTTTTATAACTGAAATAACACAAGTTATTTTTATGATTGCAATTCTTTTTTTTGAAGGGCTAATGGGTTAATATATGTTATATTTATTAAGACATGGTGAATCAATAGCAAATTTAAACAAAAGATATTGCGGAATAACTGATGTTGAGTTGTCACCCTTGGGCAAAAAACAAGCTAAAAAAGCTGCGTTGTTTTTTGAAGGAGTAACAATATCAAATATATATTCAAGTCCTTTAAAAAGAGCATTTGAGACCGCTAAGGAAGTATCTGAAATAAAAGGTGTACACGTTAAAACTAATAACTGTTTGAAAGAAGTTAATTTTGGAATATTTGAAAATAAAACTTGGGACGAAATGGTTTTACAAAATAAATCAGAAACTGATAATTGGATTAATTTAAAACATAAATATAAATTTCCAAACGGTGAAGGATATGATGATATTATAAACAGAATATGTTATTTTTTAGATAATATTGAAGATGATTCTTTAATTGTATCTCATTTCGGAGTAATTCAAAGTATTTTACTTTATTATAAAATAGCTGATGACAATAATATATGGGATTATCATATATCAAATTGTGATATAGTAGTATTAAATAATAAAAAAATTGAAAGAATAATAAAATTAACTAAATAAAAAACAAATGTTATTGTTTATAAAAAATTACATAACAAATAAAATCACAATGATTGATTTTATATAAAAAATATAAACTATTGGAGGAAAAATATGAATGTATTAATAATTAACTGTGGCAGTTCATCATTAAAATACCAATTAATAAATATGAATGATGAAAGTGTCTTAGCAAAAGGTTTAGTAGAAAGAATAGGAATTGAAGGCAGCGTTTTAAAACATGAAAAAGAAGGCATGGATAAAGTTACATTTGAACAAACTTTAAATGACCACAAAGATGCTATAAACTTAGTTTTAAAAACATTGGTAGATCCAACTTGCGGAGCTGTAAAATCTCTAGAAGAAATTGATGCAATAGGACACAGAGTTGTTCACGGCGGAGAAAAATTTGCTGGATCTGTAAAAATAACTGATGAAGTAGTTAATGCAATGAAAGAATGCATAGATTTAGCACCACTTCACAATCCACCAAACATAATTGGTATTGAAGCATGCAAAGAATTATTGCCAAACGTACCAATGGTTGGAGTATTCGATACAGCTTTCCACCAAACTATGCCAGAAGTTTCTTATATTTATCCATTACCATATGAATTATATAAAGAACTTGGTATCAGAAGATACGGTTTCCACGGAACATCACATAAATATGTTACTGAAAGAGTAGCAGATATTACAGGTAAAGATTTACAAGGAACAAAAATAATTACTTGTCACTTAGGAAACGGTGCAAGTTTATCAGCTATTAAAGATGGAATATCAATTGATACAAGTATGGGTATGACTCCTCTTGAAGGATTAGTAATGGGAACAAGATGTGGCGATATAGACCCAGCTATAGTAACTTTCTTAATGAATAAGAAAAATTTATCTGTTGAAGAAATTGATAGTTTAATGAATAAAAAATCTGGAGTTTTAGGAATTTCAGGAGTAAGTAGCGATTTTAGAGATATCGAAGGAGCAGCTGTAGAAGGAAACCATAGAGCTCAATTAGCACTTGATAAATTTGCTTATACAGTTAAAAAATACATTGGTTCATATGCAGCAGCAATGGGCGGAGTGGATACATTAGTATTTACAGCAGGTCTTGGAGAAAATTCTGGACCATCAAGAGAACAAATCTGTGAAGGATTAGAATTCTTAGGAATTGAAATAGATAAAGATAAAAACAAAACAAGAGGTAAAGAAGTAGAGATTTCTAAAGACGGTTCAAAGGTAAGAGTATTTGTAATCCCTACAAATGAAGAAATAATGATAGCAAGAGACACTGTAACTTTAACAAAATAATAAGTGTAAAATAAATTGCTTGACAAAACTATTATTTTTTCATATAATTAACTCTGCAATTAAAAAGGGTGGTATTATGTTAATAAATTTAAGCAAATTTTTATCATCGGACAAAATTTCATTAGAAATTAATGAAGAATTTGTTATAGATGATCAAGAGTTTATAGAAAAAACACATCTAAATAATCCAGTAACTTTTAATGGAGAATTTTTTAAAGTTGAAGGCAGCACTATTTTGAATGCTATTGTAAGTTATAATTATACTGAAGAATGTGCAAGATGCCTTGATAAATTTGATAACAATAATAAAGTTAAATTTGAAGCAGTTGTTGTTTCTAACAAAAACAATATTGAGTCAGATGATACTGATGAGATCAGATTGATTAATGAAGACGGATGTGTTAAATTAGACGAAGTAATTAAGCAGATGATTTTTTTATCATTGCCTATGAAGGCAGTTTGCAAAGAAAATTGTAAAGGCATATGTCCAAACTGCGGAGTTAATTTAAACTTTGAAGAATGCAAATGTAAAAATGAGTTAACAGATCCACGTTTTAATAAACTAAAAGATCTGTTAAAAGATTAAGGAGGTGTTACAATGGCAGTACCTAAGAGAAAAACTTCCAAAGCTAGAAGAGATAGAAGAAGAACAGCTAAATCAAGATTGACATTACCAACTACTGTTGAATGTCCTCAATGTCATGAACCAAAAGTTCCTCACAGAGTTTGTGGAGCATGCGGATATTATAACGGCAAATCGGTTATGGTTGTTGAGTAAGATTAGTACTTATACTGAAATTTCAGTAGTAAAAAAAATAGTGCCTATGCACTATTTTTTTATTGCAATCGTAATATATGTAAGTTATACTTTTTATGTTAGTAAAAAAGCAGGGGTGTACATATGAAAATTATTGTTGATGCTATGGGTGGAGATAATGCGCCTGAGGCTACAGTTATAGGTTGTATTAAAGCTCGAGATGAATATGGTGTAAATGTCATTCTTTCTGGCAACGAATTAATAATTAAAGAAATATTGGACAAAAATACAACTAATACAAAAAAAATAGATATTTTAAATGCAGATGAAGTTATTACAAATGAAGATAAACCCGTAATGGCAATTAAGAAAAAGAAAAATTCTTCACTTGTAAAAGCACTAGAAGCAGTAAAAAATAATGAAGCTGATGCAATTGTATCTGCAGGAAGCACTGGAGCGCTTTTAAGTGGAGGCTTAATAGTTATAGGAAGAATGGATGGAATTGAAAGACCAGCAATTTGTACAATGATACCTAATATTGTTGGCAGTTTTTCTTTGCTTATAGATTCTGGTGCTAATGTAGATTGTAAGCCAGATTATTTGTATGACTTTGCAATTATGGCAAATATTTATTCTCAAAAAGTAATGGGTAATGATTCTCCAAGAATATGCTTAGCAAATATAGGAACTGAAGAAGGCAAAGGGGATACATTAACTAAAGAAACATATGAGCTTTTAAAAAACTCAAAAATACCAATTAACTTCTGCGGTAATATTGAGTCAAGAGAAATACTACAAGGTTCTGCTGATGTAATAGTATGTGATGGATTTATAGGTAATATGATATTAAAGACATTAGAAGGAACTGCAATCGAACTTATGAAAGCTTTAAAAAAAGAACTTAATTCAAGCTTTAGAACAAAAGTTGGAGCTGCGTTAGCTATGCCTGCACTCAAAAATTTAAAAGCTATGTTTGATTTTAATGAAGTAGGAGGAGCCCCTTTATTAGGTCTTAAAGCTCCTGTTATAAAAGCACATGGAAGTTCAAATGAAATTGCAATTAAAAATGCAATACGTCAAGCAAAATTATGTTGTGATAACAATGTAGTTAAATTAATCGAAGAAAGTATAGTAAAAAAGTAAAGAGGTAATTTTAAATGTTTGGAAAATTAAAAATTCTTATTTCAGAAAAATTAGGTGTTGAAGTCGAAGATATTACAATAAAATCATCATTTACGGAAGATTTAGATGCTGATTCAATTACATTTTTTGATTTAATAATGGCAATTGAAGATGAATTTGATATTGAAGTTGATGATGATAGTATTGAAGGAATTGTAACTGTAGGCGATTTAGTAAAATATATTCGCGAATATAATTATGACAATTACGAAGATGAAGAAGATGAAGAAGAATAATAAAATTTAGGGACGCAGGTAATTGCGTCCTATATTTTACAAAATCAAAAGCTATTTTTAAAAAATTATGGTTATAATTTTTTATTCCTTCTATGAAATAATGCATGTATACGTATTAAATTGTAATTTCATAGTTTAAATAAAGAGTTATAATATATGAGGAGGATATATGATAATAAATTTAGATGAATTGAAAAAGTTCGAAATAATAGTTAATTATAAATTTAAAAATATAGAAATTTTAGAAAAATCACTGACTCATAGTTCTTATTCAAACGAGGATAAGCTCTATACAAAAGTAAATAATGAAAGATTAGAGTTTCTAGGTGATGCAGTTTTAAGCATTACAGTGAGTCGATATATATTTGATAAATACCCTGATTATCCAGAAGGAGATCTTACAAAATTAAGGTCCCAAGTAGTATGTGAAGATACATTAAGTTTAGTTGCAGCAAAATTAAATGTTGGAAACTTCTTGCTGCTTGGAAAAGGTGAAGAAACTTCTGGAGGAAGGGAAAGAAAATCAATACTTGCAGATGCTGTTGAAGCCATTATAGCAGCTATTTATATAGATGGGGGATATAGAGAAGCAGAAAAATTTGTACTTGCTAATTTAACTGAATATATAAAACTGGCTGTTAAAGGTAAAATAATCACTGACTATAAATCATATCTTCAAGAATATTATCAAAGCAAATGCCAAAATTGTAAAATTCGTTATATAGTTACTAAAGAAGAAGGACCTGACCATGAAAAAATGTTTCATGTTAGCGTTATGTTTAATAAAAAATCAGTTGGAACGGGAGTTGGCAAAAGCAAAAAATTAGCTGAGCAGGATGCTGCTAAAAATGCATTGATTTATGAAGGACAGATTAATGAATAGTAAAATGAAAATAATACCAATTTTTGTACCCCATGTTGGCTGCCCTAACGACTGTGTTTTCTGCAATCAAAGAAAAATAACAGGTAAAGGTGAAGTAAAAGTAAATAGTCAATATGCAATAGAAATAGTAGAAGAATATAGAAAAACCATAAGTGAAAATACTTATACTGAGCTTGCTTTTTTTGGTGGAAGTTTCACGGCAATTGATTTGAATTTGCAAGAAGAATTATTGAAAGTTGGAAAACACTATAAGGATTTGGGTGTGGTTCAAAGTATCAGAATGTCAACGAGACCTGATGCAATAAATGAAAATATATTGAACCTACAAAAAAAGTATGGTGTAGACATTATAGAACTTGGAATTCAAAGTCTAAATGATGAAGTGTTAAAAAAATCAAATAGAGGCCATACAAAACAGCATTCTATAAATGCAAGTAAACTTATTAAACAATATAATTTCACATTAGGACATCAAATAATGCCAGGTCTTCCTGGCAGTACAAAAGAAAATGACATACAAACATGTGTAGAATCTATATCTATGAAACCAGATATAGTAAGAATTTATCCTACACTTACTATTAAAGACACAGAATTAGAGTTGATGTATGAATGTGGAATGTATAAGCCATTATCACTACAAGAAGCTGTTGATGTAACAGCTCTTATTTATTCCATGTATATGAAAAATAATATAAATGTAATTCGTATTGGACTTCAAAATACAGAATCCATTAATGAGACTGAAGACGTAATTGCAGGTCCTTTTCATCCAGCATTTAGACAATTAGTTGAAGAAAAAATATATTTAAATGCTATTATAAATATTTTAAAAAATAAAAATTTACAAAATAAATTAATTAAAATATCAACAAACAATAAATTAATAAGTAATATTGCAGGACAAAATAAATCAAATATAATTAAGTTGAAAAATATGTTTGATATTAAAGATATTTCATTTGAAAATTGTAGTGATGAAAATATTATAGAATTTTATGTTGTTAATAAAGATGATAAAAATAAAAAAGATAAAGTTGGAAGCTTCTTAAAAAACGAAATTTATAGTGATTATATTGATGCAATAAATTAGGGGGCAGCATGTATTTAAAAAAAATATATGCAAATGGTTTTAAGTCATTTGCAGATAAAACTGAAATAGTAGTAGAAAAAGGGATAACTGCTGTCGTAGGTCCAAATGGAAGCGGCAAAAGCAATATATCAGATGCAATCAAATGGGTTTTAGGAGAACAATCTGCTAAATCCCTACGTGGTGGCAAAATGGATGATATTATTTTTGCAGGTACTGAGAAAAGAATGCCCTTAGGGTATGCAGAAGTTAACTTAATATTTGACAATGAAACAGGAATAATGCCTGTGGAATATAAAGAAGTTGCAATAAAAAGAAAGCTTTACAGAACTGGTGAAAGTGAATATTACATAAATAAACATCAATGTCGACTAAAAGACATTAAAGAACTTTTCATGGATACGGGAATTGGTAGGGATGGATATTCATTTATAGGACAAGGTCGTGTAGAAGATATTTTAAGCCCAAATTCTGAAACAAGAAGACAGGTTTTTGAAGAAGCTGCTGGTATAGTAAAATATAAAGCAAGAAAAGAAGAAGCTCTAAGAAAACTTGAAAAAACTAACGAAAATTTAGACCGTGTTGAGGATATAGTTCATGAATTAAGCGAGCGTATTGAACCATTAAAAGCACAAAGTGAAGCTGCTAATAAATATATTGAATTAAAAAACAATTTAAAAAAATGTGAACTTAATTATTTTGTTCATGAATATGAAAAACATGATGAGCAACTTGTAATATTAGAAAACCAAAAAAACCATTCCATAGAAGAAAAAGAAAAGCTACAGAGAAAAAGGGATGCTTTAGAAGAAACAATTAAACTTCA
Source organism: Firmicutes bacterium UBA6132 (assembly GCA_002435835.1). The sequence continues at coordinate 6,128 of DIVM01000138.1, read as the reverse complement.
AAAAAATCAAATAATAGAACTTCAAAAAAAATGCTCTGAATTTGAAAAAATATTAAATGATAAAAACAGAGAATTTGAAAGCTATTCAAGTTTATGTAATGTTCATAATGAAAAAAGACTATTATATAAATCAAATATTCAAAATGTAAATTTAGAAATAGAAGAGTTGGACAAGCGAAATTTAGAACTTCAAAACACTATTGATAAAATAAACTCTGAAAAAAAGAAGTTAATAGAAATTTTAAATTCACATAATGAAAAATCAAAGTCCATAAATGAAGATATTGAAATATATAAAAGTGAAATAGATAAATATGTTAAAATAATTGAAAGTAAAAGAAATGAATTATTTGAGCTTCACAAAGAAATCAATAAACACAACAGCTCAAAAAGCACTATGGAATCATTTATTAAAAATGACCAAGAAAGAATTGAACAACTTTCAAAAGAAATTAAAGAAGAAGAAGAAGAAAATAAAATCAAAGAAGAAATTATTAGTGAACTTATTAAAGATGAGGAAAAAACTAAATTACATTTATCTTTAATAAAAGAATCTCTAAATGAAACAATAACTTTAAACAAAGATAATTATAATAAAAAAAGCAATTTAGAGATTGAAATTAAATCATTAAATGAAAAACAAAGCCATACAAAATCAAAATTAAATATTTTAAGCAATATGGAAGCTTACTATGATGGTTATTATAAAAGCATTAAAATATTAATGAACAATAAAGATAAAAATGAAGAACTAAATAAATCCATAATAGGAACAGTTGCTGATATAATTAATACAGAAAAACAGTATGAAACTGCTATTGAAATTGCTCTTGGTTCATCAATTCAAAATGTTATTGTTAATACTGAAAAAGAAGCTGGAAATATTATTAATTATTTAAAACAAAATAAAATAGGAAGGGTTACATTTCTCCCTATTGATATGATTTCTGAAAGAAGCTTAAATAGTAATGAAAAAACAATTATTTCAGACCCCTGTGTAATAAATACTGCTGATAAACTTGTTGATACAGATCTTAAATTTGATAAAGTAATAAAGCATCTTTTAGGAAGAATACTTGTAGTAGATAATTTAAATAATGGTTTTAAAATTTCTAAAAAATTAAATAATTCATTAAAAATAGTTACTCTTCAAGGAGATGTTATAAATGCAGGGGGTTCTGTTACAGGTGGTCATATTGCACAAAATCAAAATCTTCTTGGTAGAAAAAGAGAAATTGAAGAATTAAAAGAAGATAGTGAAAAACAAATTAATGAATTAAAAGAAAAAAACAATGAACTTTCTATAATAGACAAAGGCATAAAAGAAAATAATATAAAAATTGAAAATATTAAAATAGAAATAAATGAAAACAGCAATAAATTAAATATGACTGATTCAAAAAAGAAAATGCTTTTAGAACAAGTTGAAAAAACATCATTAGTTATACAAAAATATAATAAAGAAAAGCAATATATAGTAAATGAAAGAATAAAAAATGAAAACAATATAGAAATCCTACAAAATCAAATTTTAAAAATTAGAAAAAATATAGAATTAACAGAAGCATCTATCGAAGATACTGCATCTTTAAATGAAAAAAATAAAGAAAAGTATGATGAATTTAATTTAGTTATTTCAAAACAAAAGGATGATTTACATAATTTAAACCAAGAAATAATGTTAAAAGAAGAAAAAGCTAACAATATTATTTCTGAAATAAAAAGAAATAATATGTCAAAAATAACAAAGCAAGAAAATTTAATTATAATAGAAAATGAAATAAATAAAGCATCAAATTCAATAGATGATTTTACTGAAAAACAAGAAATATTAAATGCTGAATTAATAGAGTTAAAACAGGACACAACAACAAGTAAAGAAAAATTATTAAAATTTCAAGAAGAAATATATGATTATCAAAATAAAATTAATGAAACAAACAAAGCTTTAACCACAATCTTAGATGACGAAAATTCAATGAATGTTAAAATTGAAAGAGGAAGATCACGTTTAGAGGATGTTTCTACAAAACTTTGGGAAGATTATGAAATGAATTATGCAATGGCTTTAAGCTACAAAGATGACTCTATAAGCTATAATAAATTGTATACTGAATTAAATAATTACAAAAAAGCTATAAAAGATTTAGGCAATATAAATATTAACTCTATTGAAGAATATAAAGAAGTAAAAGAAAGATATGATTTTTTAACATCACAAAAGAAAGATTTAAATGATGCAAAAAATCAACTTGAGCGTGTAATAAAAGAACTTGAATTACAAATGAAAGATAAGTTCTTAGAAGAGTTCACAGGAATTAGAGCTAAATTTAATGAAGTGTTTAAACAACTCTTTAATGGTGGTTCAGGAGATGTTTATATAGAAGATGAAGAAAATGCTTTAAATAGCAACATAGAAATTGCCGTTCAACCTCCGGGCAAAAAATTAAGTAAAATTTCTTTATTGTCAGGTGGAGAAAAATCTTTAACTGCTATAGCGCTACTTTTTGCTATTTTAAAAACAAAGCCAACTCCATTCTGTATACTTGATGAAATTGAAGCAGCTTTAGATGATATAAATATATTTAGATTTTCACAATATTTAAAAGAGTTTTCTAAAGAAACTCAGTTTATTGTTATAACACACAGAAAAGGAACTATGGAAGCTGCAGACACTATGTATGGCGCTACTATGGAAGAAAAGGGAGTTACTAAATTAGTTTCTTTAAAATTATCAGAAGTAGATTTTGAATAATATATTGCAATTTATTTGGAGGAAATATGGATAAGGAAAATAAGGAAAAAAAAGGATTCTTTGCAAAATTAAAAGAAGGCCTTTCTAAAACAAAGAAAAACTTTACTGAACAGATTGAAAATATAATTTTTGCTCATAGAAAAATAGATGATGAATTTCTTGAAGAATTAGAAGAAATATTAATAACTTCTGATATGGGTGTAGAAACAACTCTTGATATAATCGACTATATTAAACAAGAAGTTAAGAAAAATAAAGTAGATGATACGGGAGAAATTAAAAATTTAATAAAAAAATACCTCGTAGAAATGCTTGAAAAACATGAGGAAATTGAAGAAGATAATACTAAACAGCAAGTTTTATTAATAGTAGGTGTTAACGGTGTTGGTAAAACTACATCAATTGGTAAAATTGCATATAGATTAAAATCTTCAGGTCAAAAAGTTATAGTTGCAGCAGCAGATACATTTAGAGCTGCTGCTGTTGAACAGCTTAAAGAATGGTGTATAAGAGCAAACGTGGATATTATAGCCTCTGAAAATGGTTCGGACCCGGGAGCAGTTATTTTTGATGCAATACAAGCAGCTAAAGCACGTAAAAGTGATATTTTAATTTGCGATACAGCAGGAAGACTTCATAACAAGAAAAATTTAATGAACGAATTAAGTAAATTATTTAAGATATTAGATAAAGAATTCCCAGAAGCAAAAATAAATGTTTATCTTGTTATAGATGCTACTACAGGACAAAATGGAATTATCCAAGCAAAATTATTTGCAGAAACTTGCCAACTTGATGGTTTAATTTTAACTAAATTAGATGGAACAGCAAAAGGTGGAATTGCATTCCCTATAATAAATGAACTTAATATTCCTATAAAATATGTTGGTGTTGGAGAAAAAATAGACGACCTCCAACCATTTGATGCAGAGGATTTTGTGAATGCTATATTTGAGTAAATGATAAGATCAATGAACAATGAAAATTGAATAATGAATAATGAACAGTTAATGAGAAATTTTGCCCTTGGGCAAAATTTTTTCCTTTTGTTGTTAATTGTTCATTGTTACGTGTTCAATGTCATTGTAAGTTTGTCAAAATAAAAAAAATTTAAACTTTTTTATAATTTAGTATTGACAAACTTACATATTTGCGATAAAATTCACTGTCAAGCGAAATACTTTACAGTAGGTGGTTATATGACTGAGAAAAATTTTATATTTAGTATACTTTATGATTACTATGGTGATTTGTTAAAAGACAATCAGTCCAATATAATTGACTTATATTATAATCAGGATTACAGTTTATCTGAAATTGCTGAAGAAATAAATATCAGCAGACAGGGTGTATATGATGCTTTAAAAAGAGCAGAAAAAAGCTTGATGGAATACGAAGATAAAATAAAATTGCATTATAAATATGATAAATATTCTAAAGCAGCAGAAAATATTATATCTCTTGCAGATAAAATAAATGATAAAATATATATTGATACTATAAATGAAATAAAAGCGCAGGCTAATAAAATTATAAATGAAGGGTAGAATTTCATGTTTGAAAATTTGTCTGAAAAACTTCAAAATACCTTACAAAAGTTAAGAGGAAAAGGGAAGCTTACTGAAAAAGACATCGAAGCTGCAATGAAAGAAGTTAAAATGTCTTTGCTTGAAGCCGATGTTAATTATAAAGTAGTAAAGTTATTTATCAATAATGTTAAAGAGCGTTCTTTAGGACATGATGTAATGGATAGCTTAACTCCAGGACAACAAGTTGTTAAAATCGTTCACGAAGAACTTGTTAAATTAATGGGTGAAGCTGAAAGTAAGCTTAAATTTGATCCTAACAATATAACATATTTTATGATGTGCGGTCTTCAAGGTGCTGGTAAAACTACCGCTACTGGAAAACTTGCAAAAAAATTAAAAAAAGATGGAAAAAGACCTCTTTTAGTAGCAGGAGACATTTATAGACCTGCAGCTATAAAACAGTTACAAGTTGTTGGTGAAAGTGTTGGAGTACCTGTTTTTGAAATGGGTGATAAAGTAAGTCCGGTTACAATTGCTAAAGAAGCTATGAAATACGCTTTAAAACATGGCAATGATGTTGTAATAATAGATACAGCAGGACGACTTCATATAGATGAAGAGCTCATGGATGAGCTTGTTCAAATAAAAGAAACTGTAAAACCTACAGAAACACTTCTATTATTAGATGCTATGACTGGTCAGGATGCAGTAAAAGTTGCAGAAACATTTAATAAATATTTAGAGATTTCCGGTGTTATACTGACAAAAATAGATGGTGATGCAAGAGGCGGTGCTGCACTTTCCATAAGAAATGTAGTGGATAAGCCAATAAAATTTGTTTCTACTGGAGAAAAATTAGATCAATTAGAACCATTTTATCCTGATAGAATGGCTTCAAGAATTCTTGGTATGGGTGATGTTTTATCAATTATTGAAAAAGCTCAAAATGCCTTCGATGAAAAACAAGCAGTTGAACTTGAGAAAAAATTAAGAACAAATGACTTTAATCTTGAAGACTTTTTAACTCAGCTTCAACAAATGAAAAACATGGGCCCTTTAGAAGATCTACTTGAAATGATACCAGGTGTTGCAGGAAACAAAAAATTAAAAGATATAAAAGTTGATGAAAATCAATTAAAACACACTGAAGCAATAATACAGTCCATGACTAAAAAAGAAAGAATGAATCCAAATATTATAAACGGTGCAAGAAGAAAAAGAATTGCAGCAGGAAGTGGTACTTCAGTACAAAAAGTTAATCAACTTTTAAAGCAATACGATGAGATGAAAAAAATGATGAAAAAATTCAGCTCAATGGGTAAAATGGGCAAGAAAAAAGGATTAGGTGGTTTAGGCGGTTTAGGCAATTTTAAAATGCCGTTCTAATTAATTCAGCGATTTAGGATTTTCCTTTATCATATATAAATTAATTAAATTTAAGGAGGTGACAATATATGGCAGTTAAAATAAGATTAAAAAGAATGGGTTCAAAAAAGAAACCTTTTTACAGAATAGTTGTAGCTGATTCTCGTTCTCCAAGAGATGGACGTTTTATAGAAGAAATCGGATATTACAACCCAGTTGTAGAACCAAAAATAGTTAAAATCAATGATGAAAGTGCTATTAAATGGTTAAACGATGGAGCAAAACCAACTGAAACAGTTAGCGTTTTATTCAAAAAGAACGGTATCTATGAAAAAAGAGATGAAAACAAATAAGAGGTGATGAAATGGGTGAATTAGTAGAATATATAGCAAAATCACTAGTTGACTTTCCTGATCTTGTATCAGTAAATGAAGTTGAAGGCAGTCAATCACTTATAATAGAATTAAAAGTTGCTCCTG
>DIVM01000232.1 GCA_002435835.1 Firmicutes bacterium UBA6132 | reverse complement strand
ATCCAAATCAGGTACGGTCGAAACACGAAGTTTCCTCTCAGCCATTCAGCTCCCGAAATATTTAGTTTTATTTAATGATACTATTTTTTTTATAGTTTGTCAAATTTTTAATTTTAATTAAATGTTTAATCTTCTGCAACTATGACTTTTATTAAACCTGAATATGTGTCACCGTCATCATCAAAAGCTGTATAATGAATTAAGAATGTTCCATTATAATTATTTTCAAGTTCAAATTCCACATCATCAATATCAGCAACTTTGATCTTATCAGCAGCCGTATCTTTTTCACCATCATTATACAATGTACCATAATCAGTGTTTGGACGCTCAAATTGTACAAATTCAAGTGTTTCATTTTTTATAGAACCATCAAATGCAATCTCAAAATTTGAATCATTAAAATAAAAATCAACATCTTCTTTTGTTGTATATGTTATCAATTTGATATCGTATTTATCACTTACAGTTATTTTAATTTTTCCTTCGAATTCGTCATCAACATCACCATATGCAGTATAATTGATGTACATAGTATCTACGTAGTCATTATCAGGCACAAATGCTATTTTTGAAATCCCATTTTCGTTACCTGTAGGATTATAAAAGTAATTTAAATCTTCATCGATTCTTGAATTACTTTCATCATCAGCGTCATATTCATAATATAAAGATCCTTTGCCTTCATAATTTGATTCTTCAAATTTTACATAATCAAAATCTTCATCTGAAACTAATTCAAAAACCGTTTTAAAGCTTTCTTTAACTAAAGTAGCTACATCATAATCATTATCTTCAATTTTATAAGATATAGTTTTTAAAGTAACCTCTTTTTCTTGTCCTTCAACTGTTATTTCAATTAAACCTTCATACAATTCATCGTTATCATCATATGCAGTATATTTGATATAGAAAGTTCCTGAATATTTCTGGTTAGGAACAAAACTTACATCATCAATTAATTCCACATCATTACCGCTTACATAATACCTATCCCTTGCTATAACTTTATCATTAGTATCATTTTTATCATTATAATTATAATATAATGTTCCTTTTGAAGATGAAGGAATTATAAATTTTACATATTCAAAATCATCGTGGTTGTCTTTTAAAAATACTTTACTTACATCTTTAAAATCATCCACGTCAAATGTTTCATATTCATCATATTTTACATCATATTTAATTATATCTTTTTCTTTTTCAGTATCATTTTCTTTATACTCCCCGCCAGTTAAAATGTAGTAAAGCATATTTGCTACATCTTCGCGCGTTGCAGGTTTATTAAAATCTTCTTTATCATAAATGTCATGTAAATGTTCACCTTCACCAAGTTTTGCAAGAACTACATTGCTGTTAGCAACACTTGCTGAGCGTTCTATTAATGCTATGGCTTCTTCTATTGTAACATATTTTTTAGGATTAAAACTTTTACCGTTACCCTTTGCTATGCCATGAGCTTTTGCAGTAGCTATTGCATCAAAATAATACTCCGTTTTATCTACATCATCAAAATTTCCTTTATTGATCATACTGAATTTAAATGTTCTCACTATCATCAATGTAATGTCGCCGCGTTTAACATAGCCTTCCCAATTATAATTTCCAAAACCATCACCCTTAAAAATCTCTTTATCTTTAACGTATTTTTCAACAGCGCTCCATTCGCTTTTATGGTCTTGGTAATTCTTATGCCTTTCTGGCATAGCAAAGGCTGTTAGCGAGAAAACCATGCTTAAAGCAACCACAAGTGAAACAATTTTAATAAGTTTTTTATTTTTCATATTTACCTCCAATTTAATTTAATATTAACTTGTGAATACATATGTCCAAACAAAGATGTTTTTTCAATACTTATAATACTTATGCCTTTAATTTTAAATTATCACCTGCATTTCTTTTTATAAAGTTTAGTATTTTGTAGTTAAAAATTTATCTACTTTATATAGTTCGATAGCTATTCTGAATTTTTTGGTACTATTATCCAAATATTTTATAATAATGAAATTTTTTCATATATATATATTTAAACAGATGAAAAAAATGGAACTATAAGTTCCATTCAGAAATTTAAAATTCTATAAAATAATATGAATTTAAAAGATACTGTTGATTATATTTAACTGATAATCTCCACAATATATTTTTCATTACATTTATAGAAACTTTTTCATTTTTATAATTTTCAATACTTTTTAAAAAACTATTCTTTTCTTTTTCTGTTGCTAAATCTTTAAAGCAGCCCCAAACATGTTCTGCTGCATTAATAGAATTTCCAATTATATTATCTTTTTCATTTTCATTATATAATGCATGTTCTATTAATTTATAAAATTCTACAGAAACATCATCATTTTTATTCTTTAACAAATTTCTTGTTTTCAAATAATCAGATGGCGAACTTTCTAAAACAGAATATTTATATTTGCTCCATTCCAATTCTAATGATTTAATGTTTTTATTTGTTGATGTACAATTAATACATTTAACTGCTGACAAATTTTTATCTTTAACTTCAAGCATTATGTCCACATCATTTTTTAAATCATCCAATGAATTATAAAAATCCATAAATTCATTAATAAATATAGTTTTTGAATGGGATCCTGATTTTTTAAATTCATTTTGTTGAGAATAATGAATTTTTTGAATGCCATCACCATGAGCCCATGTTTTATTACATTCTTTAATCCAATGTACATCGTCTTTATTTTTATCTGCACAATTAATTTTGTTGTGTAAATTATCATAAACAACCGGTATACCTAAATCATACCCTATTTCCAACACATCACTTATATTATATAATTTATCATCATTTTCTATAACAAGCCTTTTTTTAATATCAAAACTTAATTTATTATAATTATCTTTAAATCTTTTAACAGCTTCTTTTTTATTATTATATATACCCCCAATATGAAGTATCATTTTATGTTCTGTTCCAACATTAACATTTAAACACTCTAATATTTTAGCATGATAATTTAATTCTAAAACTGCTTTGCTTACAACATCATCATTTAGAGAATTTAATACTGTATACTGACCTGGATGCACTGAAACCCTCATTTTACTTTTATTAATTTTAATACCTATTTCATTAAATTTATCTTTAAAAATATCCCACCAGTTTAGTGTATTTGCATCACTTGAGCCAAATGGAATTAAATCTGAACTTATTCTAAACATTTTAATATTGTTTTTTATATTGTAATCTACAATATTTTCAAGTGAATTCAAGTTATTTTCTATTAAACTTAATAATTTTTCTTCATTTAAGTTTTTCAATATGCATCCTTTAAAATCTGCATTTAATACTCCAACTGTCAAACACGCATATCCTATTCGCATAAAATCCACCTTTTACATCAATCATTATCATATATATCCGAAAATTCTATTTTCATCATTTCAATTTTATCTTGGTATTTTAAATTTAAATATTGTTTTGAATCAGGCAAAGCTTTAGTTGGTAACTCTATTATAAAATTACTTCCTTCTCCTAATTTACTTTCTACTCTAATATTTCCACCGTGAAGTTTAACTAATGATTTAACTAAATTTAGCCCAATTCCACTTCCTTCTGCTTTTCTGGACAAAGATTTATCTTCTTGGCTAAACCTGTTAAAAATAAAGTCTAAAACTTCCTTTTCAATACCTTCACCATTATCTTTTACAGATATTTGAACTTTATCATTTTTATCATTTATATTTACAAATATATTTCCACCTTTATTAGTAAATTTAATAGCATTTGAA
>DIVM01000037.1 GCA_002435835.1 Firmicutes bacterium UBA6132 | reverse complement strand
ATGGCGCTTTTTCAACTAACCGTACGGGAGCATTACCTGTTGGTGATTTAGTAAGATTGTGTTTTTCAGGTAAATATACTTATGAAGAAGTTCATAAAATGATAAATGGCGAAGGTGGCCTAATGGCATACCTTGGAACACAAAATGTTAAAGAAGTTGAAGAAAAATCTAAAACAGATGAAAAATATGCTTTATATCTTGACGCTATGATTTATCAAATATGTAAACAAGTAGGCGCTATGTCAACTGTTCTTTGTGGAAAAGTTGATGCAATTTTACTTACAGGTGGAATTGCTTATTCAGAAACTATTGTACAAAAAATTAAAGATAGAGTTGAATTTATTGCACCTATAGTAGTATATCCAGGAGAAAATGAAATGGATTCACTTGCAAAAGGTACTCTTGAAGGGCTTCGAGGAGATACAACTATTATAGAATTTTAATCATATAATTTTTAAAAAATATAAATAAAAACTAAAAACCTTCTCGAAGAGAAGGTTTTTAGTTTTTATGAATGTATATATGAATGTATTAGTAAATCACAAGTTTGTTACTATTATACTAACTGTGTTTGTTTAAGTCCAAGAATTTCTCTTGCTTCGTCTGGAGTTGCAATTTCAAATCCAAATTCTTTCGCCAAAGTAGCTATTCTTTCTACAAGTTGAGCATTACTCTTCGCTAATTCACCTTTTCTAAAGAATACATTGTCTTCAAAACCAACACGTACATTTCCGCCCATAAGCATTGTCAACACTGTTGCTGGTAATTGGTTAGCTCCAATTCCCATTGTTCCGAATAAAGTTCCTTTTGGGAGTTTGTGTATGCAGTGTACAAGGTTGTCGTATGAGAATTCCATAGCTCCTTGGCTGCTTTTATCCATACCCATAACAAATGTCATTGATAAAGGATCGTTAAGTACTCCGTGAGGATAAACATATTTAACAACATCTTCAATTGATGTTGGGTTGAATATTTCAAGTTCTGGTTTAATGTTAAGTTCTTTCATTCTTCCAGCATGTCTTATTAAGAAATCTCTTGTCCATTCATAAATAAATGTTCTGTCTGCCCAACTTGTACCAATTAATGAACAATCCAATGAACACATTTCTGGATATACAACGTCATCAGCATAAAGAAGTTCCATTCCGTCCTCAGCAACTGAACCTATAACATTTTTTGGAGCTGTTGAGTTCTGAAGTATAAGGTTACACTTCGATCTAATCAGTGTGTTAATTTCAGAATAAATCTTAGGATCATTTGTTGATACGTCATTCTTATCTCTTGCATGTATATGAACCACTGATGCTCCTGCATTGTAGCAATCATATGCTGACTGAGCTATCTCTTTAGGCTGTGTTGGAATATTAGGATTAGCCTCCTTTCCATGAAACGCGCCTGTCTGTGCTACTGTTATTATTACTTTTCTTGCCATTATAAATTTCCTCCTATGATCTCTTTATATTTTATTAAATTAAAATTTAGCTTTTAGAAGCTGATTATTTAATTTTTAACTGGTAATGTTTATTGCATTTTTTATGCCAAGGTTTACTATATAAATAAAATTGCTTTTTCAAGTTTTTTCAATCAAAAAATTAAGTGAATCAAACAAAGTATCCTCAAATATCTCTTTTTTGCAATATTTGTTATCATATTTGCGCAATTATTGATTGTGGTTTAATTTCAATGAATTTTTATATTTATTTTAATTATTGATTCAAATGTTCCTATTTTGCATTATTAGCTTATTTTTTAACAAGGTTATTTTTATTTAAACAATATTAGTACATTTAAAATATAAAACAAAAGCTCAATTAAACGTTTATTTTATTATATTTCAAAATCTATAATAAACTTATATCGCTATTTTTCAACAGCATTTAATTTATGGCATATTTTTTGCTAATCATATTATAGTAACAAGAAACAATACAACAATAGTCGTTATTTATATAGCAAAGGAGAGATTAGAATGTTATTATGTATAAAAATAAAATTTAATCCGGGTTAAATTATGTAAGTTATGAAGGTTATTTAAGTTATGTAGGTTATTCTTAAGCATTAAACATATAGTTAACTCAATAGTAAAAATCAAAGGAGATATAATAAATGAGTAATAGTACAACAAACGTTCAAAAATTTTCCATGGATAAGAGTAAATTAATATCTATAACTGCTTGTTTGGCTGTAATGGCCATATTCTGGTTCTTGCCTCCTGTAACACCAATGACCGCAACTGGTAATAAAGTTTTAGGTGTTTTTATCGGAACAGTACTTATGCTTTCTTTGGTAGACACTGTTTGGCCGGTTTTCTTGTCAGTTATCTTACTTTCAAGAACAGGTATAGCTCCATTAAACGCAATAATTGCTGGTTCTTTCGGAAACTGGGTAATTTATTTTATACTTATGAGTTTCATGCTGACTCATGCTTTAAGTGAATCTGGATTCATTAATAGGGTAGTTGCAAAGTTTATGAGCATGAAATTTGTAACTAAAACACCTTGGATATTTACATTTTCAATTGGTATGCTAGGTATGATATTGGCTGCTTTCATGGATCAAGTACCAGCTGCTGCATTTATTTTAGCATTCTGTAACACTATTTATAAAGAAATGGGATATACACATAAGGACATGTTTCCACACATTGCTAATATAGTAGCTATATTCGGTGTTAATATAGGTGGAGCATCTACGCCTATTTCTCACCCTCTTGCAATGGTAGGTCTTGGAGTGTATGAAAGTATAGCAAAAGAGCCAATAAGCTTGTTCTCTTACCTCGTATTTGGAGTTCCAACTGGAATTATAATTTTTGCATTGATGTGTCTATTAGTTAGAATTTTTGCAAAACCTGACTTTAGCAGATTTAAGGATTTCAATATTCAAAATATTTTAGCAGAACAAAAACCAATGGATTTAAAAGAAAAAACAACAGTATCAATATTCTTCTTCACAGTTATTATGTGGATGGTTCCAGGAATCTTAACTATGACTATGCCTGACGCAGCATTTGTAAAAGCACTTAACACATATGGTATTACATTCTGGGCTATATTTGCCGTAGTATTAATGTCAATAATAAGCATTAACGGCGAACCCATCATTAATGCAGCTAAAGTTGCTAACAAAAATATAAACTGGGCTATATTAATATTTGTAAGTATAGGTATTTATTTAGGAGGTGCAGTAAGTGATAAGAGCACTGGTGTAAGTGATTTTATAATTGCAAATGTGGTCCCTCTTACAGAAGGTATATCACCAATTATGATTGTCATGTTGTTTGGATTAATTTCATGTGCTTTAACAAACTTTGCTTCAAATGTAACATCAATAACTATTATGACTGGTGTTGCAGTTACATTAGCTTTAGGAGGAACTACACTAAATCCTGTTGCAATAGCATTGGTGTGCACATTTGCTGGTTCATGCGCATATACATTCCCATCTGGTTTCGCTACAGTGGCTATGCTTCACGGAAATGAATATTCTGGAAAATCACAAATTTATAAATATGGTTTTGCAATGATTGCTTTAACTACAATTATAGCAACATTTATAGGTTACAATGTAGCAACAATGTTATCATAGATTATAAACAAATATTAAGGAGTACCAAATGGAAATTAAAAATTTTAAACAATTAATGGATCTATCTATTGAAATGGAGTCAAAAATAATTGCTGTTGTATCCCCTGAGGATTTAGAAGTATTAGAAGTAATACAAAAAGCTGAAGAAATAAACCTTGCCAATTTTATATTAATAGGCGATTCAATAAAAATCGAAAAAATTATCAAAGAAAATAATTTAAATATTAAATCTGAAATAGTTGATGAAAAAGACCATGGTAAAGCTGCAGATTTAGCTGTGGATTTAGTTGCACAAGGAAAAGCAAACACAGTTATGAAAGGTATGCTACACTCATCAACATTCTTGAAAGCAGTATTGAACAAAGAAAAGACACTTAACGTCGGTAAGCACATCACGCAAATTTCTATACTTGAAAAAGAAAATGGTGGACTTATGTTCATCACAGACTGCGCTATAACAGTAGACCCTGATTTAATGGGCAAAAAAGAAGTCTTAGAAAATGCAGTTGACTTAGCTCATAGTTTAGGAATAGAAAAACCTCGTGTAGCTATTTTAGCTTCTCTTGAAGTTGTAAATCCAAAAATGCAAGATACCATGGATGCTGCAGTTTTAAGTAAAATGGCAGATAGAGGTCAAATCAAAGGCTGCATAGTGGACGGGCCATTTGCATTTGATAACGCAGTATCAGAAGAAGCAGCTAAAGCCAAAGGAATTTCTAGCCCAGTAGCAGGTAATGCAGATATAATAGTAGTACCTAATTTAACAGTTGGAAATTCCGTTACAAAAGCAATTTCATTTATAGGTAAGAAAACTGTTATAGCTGCAACCGTAGGAACTTCTGTTCCAATAATATTCACATCCAGAACAGAATCAATTGAAGGCAAACTGCTTTCAA
>DIVM01000321.1 GCA_002435835.1 Firmicutes bacterium UBA6132 | reverse complement strand
GTACACTCTAATTTATCATTCTTTTTAACTAACATACTACTACATATTTGGCATTTCTCATTTGTTGGCTCAAAAGAATGATAAATTAGAGTGTACAAATAAAAATTGTGGAAAAGAATAAAAATTTAAGTATATGAACAATAATTTTATAGAAAATTGTAATTTTTTTGTTGCCAAATAAAATTGGCTATGATATACTAAAGACAATTACGCACTGAATCTGATTGAACAAGAGTTGTGCCAAATTTATTTGGTCTTTTGTTTGAAGTGAAGATTTCTGGAGGTAAAACAAAAGGAGGAAAATTAACATGGCAATAATTAATATGAAGAAATTGCTCGAAGCAGGAGTACACTTCGGTCACCAGACAAGAAGATGGAACCCTAAAATGGCTGAGTACATTTTTACAGAAAGAAATGGTATCTACATAATCGACTTACAAAAAACAAGTGATAAAGTAGATCAAGCTTATAACTTTATTAAAGAAGTTGTAGCAAACGGAGACGAAGTATTATTCGTTGGAACTAAAAAACAAGCTCAAGAAGCTACTAAATCAGAAGCTGCAAGATGCGGAATGCACTTTGTAAGCCAAAGATGGTTGGGCGGTATGTTAACAAACTACCAAACAATCAGAAAAAGAATTGAAAAATTAAACAAATTAAAAGCTATGGAAGAAGATGGAACATTTGCTCTTCTACCTAAAAAAGAAGTTATAAAATTAAAAGGTGAAGCTGAGAAACTTGAAAAATTCTTAGGCGGAATCCAAAACATGGAAAAACTTCCTGGTGCTATATTTGTTGTTGACCCAAGAAAAGAAAAAATTGCTCTTCAAGAAGCTCATATATTAGGAATTCCAGTTGTAGCTATAGTTGATACAAACTGTGATCCTGATGAAGTTGATTACGTAATTCCTGGAAATGACGATGCTATAAGAGCTGTTAAATTATTGACTGCTACAATAGCTGATGCTGTTTTAGAAGGAAGACAAGGCGTTCAATTAACTGAAGAAGTTGTTGAAGATGATTTATCATCTGAAGAACTTGAAAAAGTAGAAGAATAATATTAAATAATTAAATAATAAAAACAAAATATAAAATAAATAATATAAGTAAGGGGTTAGGAAGTTTTTCCTTACGCCTTGCTTTTTTAAATTATGGAGGAAAATATAATGGTAATTACAGCAGCAATGGTAAAAGAATTAAGAGAAAAAACAAATGCAGGTATGATGGATTGTAAAAAAGCTTTAAATGAAACAGCTGGAGATATGGATAAAGCAGTTGACTTTTTAAGAGAAAAAGGACTTTCTCAAGCTGCTAAGAAATCAGACAGAATAGTAGCTGAAGGTCTTACAACTGCATTAGTATCAGGAGATAATAAAAAAGGTGTTGTAGTAGAAGTAAACTCAGAAACAGATTTCGTTGCTAAAAATGCAGAATTTATTCAATTAGTATCAGATGTAGCACAAGTTGCTCTTGATAAAAAACCAGCAGATGTTGAAGCTTTAAAAGCTACTGAAATAGCTGATGGTAAAACGGTTCAAGATGAATTAACAACAAAAATCGCTAAAATAGGCGAAAACATGAGCATAAGAAGATTTGCAGTTCAAGAAGTTGCTAACGGAGCAGTTGTTCCTTACATACATGGTGGAGGAAAAATATCTGTTATAGTTACTCTTGAATCAGAAGGAGATCAAGCAGTTTTAATCGAACTTGGAAAAGATCTTGCAATGCAAGTAGCAGCTATGAAACCAAAATACATTTCTGTTGATGATGTTGATCAAGAATTTATAGCTCATGAAAGAGAAATTCTTGTTGCTCAAGCATTAAATGAAGGAAAACCACAAAATATAGTTGAAAAAATGGTTGAAGGAAGACTTCAAAAAGAATTAAAAGAAGTTTGTTTATTAGAACAAGCATTTGTAAAAGATGGAGATTTAACAGTTAAAAAAGTTATTGCTAATACAGCTCAAAAATTAGGAAAAGATGTTAAACTTGTATCTGTAGAAAGATTTGAAGTTGGCGAAGGTATTGAGAAGAAATCAGAAAATTTTGCTGATGAAGTTGCAAAACAAATAGGTCGTTAATAAGTAAATAATTTATAATTATGTAAATTATTTAAAAGAATATATAATGGAGAACTGTTTAGTTCTCCATTAATTCAAATAAGGCTTTAAGGAGGAGTAAGTGGACTTCAAATGCAAATATAAAAGAGTAGTATTAAAAGTAAGCGGCGAAGCTTTAGCTGGTGGAGCTGGTCATGGATTAAATGAAGATGTAATTAATAAAATTTCTAATGTTATAAAAAACATCAATAAATTAGGCGTTGAAGTTGCCATTGTTGTAGGCGGCGGAAATTTTTGGAGAGGCGCCTCTGCAAAAGATATGGACAGAACTACTTCTGATTATATGGGAATGCTCGGAACTATAATCAACAGTTTAGCATTCCAAGATGCATTAGAAAAAATAGGAGTTGAAACTAGAGTTCAAACTTCTATTGAAATGAGACAAATTGCAGAACCTTTTATCAGAAGAAAAGCAGTTAGACATTTAGAAAAAGGAAGAGTTGTTATTTTTTCAGGTGGATCTGGAAATCCATATTTTTCAACTGATACAACAGCAGCTTTAAGAGCAGCAGAAATTAATGCTGATATAATTCTCCTTGCTAAAAATGGTGTTGATGGTGTATATTCAGATGATCCAAATAAAAACCCTGATGCTAATAAATATGAAGAATTAAAATATATAGATGTCCTTAATAAAAAACTTAAAATTATGGATTCAACTGCAACATCACTTTGTATGGACAATAAAATTCCTATATTAGTTTTTGGTATTGAAGAACCAAGTAATATCGAAAAAATAGTTATGGGAGAAAATATAGGAACAATAATTAAGGAGGTATAGGATGTATAAAGATATAATAACAAAATCAGAAGAACATATGAGAAAATCAATTAATTTTTTAAAAGAAGATCTTGCTGGTATTAGAGCAGGAAAAGCTAATCCTAAATTAGTTGATAAAATTCAAATAAGCTACTATGGAGCTATGACGCCATTAAACCAAGTTGCAAATATTTCTGTGCCAGAACCTAGAGCACTTTTAATTCAGCCATGGGATGCAACACTGATTAAAGAAATTGAAAAAGCAATACTTGGATCTGATTTAGGTGTAACTCCTTCTAATGATGGTAAAGTTATTAGACTTATAATGCCTCAACTTACGGAAGAAAGAAGAAGAGATCTTTTAAAACTAGTTAAAAAAGAAACTGAAAATGCTAAAGTTGCAATTAGAAATTTAAGA
Source organism: Firmicutes bacterium UBA6132 (assembly GCA_002435835.1). The sequence goes on along the minus strand of DIVM01000321.1, from coordinate 24,433 downwards.
AGAGATGCAAACGAGGAATTTAAGAAATTAGAAAAAACCTCGGAAATTACTAAGGATGAACTTAAAAAAGCTGAAGAAGACATGCAAAAGTTAACTGATAGATATGGAAAATTTGTAGAAGATATTTATAAAGAAAAAGAAAAAGAAATTTTAGAGGTTTAATTGCAATGGATAATTTTATAGGTTATCCTTTAATTGAAACTCTAAAATTAATTGAAGACAATAAAAAAAATAAAAGCAAAATTATAAAAATAATAAAAGTATTAGGTACAAATAATAAGTTTAATGAACTTTCTAACCCTTATGTTATTAGAGTGTTTAATGATGATTTATATATAACTTTGTTTGTATCTTACTATTAGTCTGTGAAACAGGCTTGTGATATATCATAAGCCTGTTAATGCATATATAAAAGAGGCTATTATGAATTTAGAGGAAAAAGTATTAAAGAGCAATATACCAAGTCATATTGCTATAATTATGGATGGAAATAGAAGATGGGCAAAGCAAAGATTGCTTCCTGTAAAGTTTGGACATAGGGAAGGTGCTTTAAGAGTAAAAGACTTAGTAAAAAATTGTGTTGAAATTGGTGTAAAATATGTTTCAATTTATGCATTTTCTACTGAAAATTGGGGCAGGGAGAAAAATGAAGTAGATTATTTAATGAATCTTTTAGTAGATTTTATTAATTCTGAACTTGATTATATAAATGAAAATAATGTTAGAATAACATTAATGGGTAACTTAGAAGACTTACCTGAAAAAACTAAAACTGAAGTAAGCCGTTCTTTACAGTTAACTAAAAATAATGATAAATTAATATTAAACATAGCGCTTAGTTACGGCTCAAGAACTGAGATTATTAGTGCAGTTAAAAAAATAATAAATGAATATGAAAACAATGAAATTAATATAGATGAAATAAATGAAGAAAGTTTTAAAAAATATTTATATACATATGAAATTCCAGACCCAGATCTTTTAATTAGAACAAGCGGTGAAATTAGACTTAGCAATTTTCTTTTATATCAACTTGCTTATTCAGAATTTTATTTTACAGATGTAATGTGGCCTGATTTTAACAAAGAAGAACTTTTAAAAGCAATACATAGTTTTCAAAAGAGAAAAAGAAGGTTTGGAAAAAATTAGAAAAATGTACTCAGGAAGGTGCAGTGATGATAAAAAGAACTATTACCGGAGTTGTAGGCGGAGCATTTATTTTTGCTGTTACATATTTAGGTGGTATGCTTTATGATTTAATTTATTTTGGAATCACGTGTATTGCAATTTATGAAATATCGAAGTTATTTTTTAACAAATCTTTTGAATTTGGAGCTGTAATTAATTATATTTTTGCAGCCGCCCTTTACTTTGTTAAAATTAAAAGTGATTTAAATTTGCTTACATTTATTTTATTTGCATTTGTTTCAATTAATTTCTTTATGTTCGTTTTTAATAAAGATGTTGATGTTAAAAAAATGGCAGAGACAATTTTCATAGGTACATACGTAGTGTTTTTTATGTATCATATGATGCTTTTAAATAACTCAAAATATGTATGGCTTGTTTACATAATAGCATTTGGTACGGATACATTTGCTTATTTTTCTGGAAAATTATTTGGAAAACACAAATTATATCCTCAAGTTAGCCCTAACAAAACAGTGGAAGGAGCTATTGGTGGAATAATTGGATGCACTCTTATTTCTATTTTTTATTTTAATTATTTAAGCATAAATAAATATATTTATATTATAATATTTAGTGTATATGCTTCAGTGTTTTCTATGGTTGGCGATTTGACAGCTTCGAAGATAAAAAGAGAATTTGGAATTAAAGATTTTGGAAATTTCTTGCCAGGACACGGAGGAATGCTTGATAGGTTTGACAGCTTATTGTTTGTTGCACCTATTGTTTATTATTTTGTAAATCATTTTATTTAAATTGGAGGTCATACATTGACAATTATAGTATCTATACTTGTTTTCTCAGTAATTATATTAGTGCATGAATTTGGTCACTTTAAAGCTGCAAGAAGTGTTGGAATTAAAGTAGAAGAATTTGCTATAGGTATGGGTCCCTTAATTTTTAGAAAAGAAAAAAAAGGAACTCTATATTCTTTAAGAGCAATACCCATTGGCGGATTTGTAAGGATGGAAGGTGAAGAAGAAGACGTAAAATCACCAACCAGTTTTAGTACAAAAACAGTTTGGCAAAGATTTGTGGTAGTTGCCGCAGGTGCATTCATGAATTTTGTTTTAGCATTAGTTCTTTTTATTATAATTGCATTTGTATATGGAATTAATGGAACAACAATAGACATAATGGATGAAAATTCAAATGAATATGAAGCAGGCATGAGATCGGGAGATAAAATAATTTCTATAAACGGCCAAAAATCATATATTTGGGAAGATGTTTATTACGAAATATCAAGTCTTGACAGTACATATTATACAGCAGAAGTAGAAAGAGACGGACAAATAAAGCAATATAAAATTGAAAATAATTATAGAAAATTATTAGGTATAACTTCTACTATAGTGGATGGTAAAACTACTACAACTGTATCACCTTCAGATATGACTTCACCTGCATATAAAGCAGGTATAAAAGAAGGGGATAAAGTTATAAAAATTAATGATCAAGAAGTTAATACTTGGGATGAAATAATAAAACAAATTGATTTAGTTGAAAATAATAAAGAGGTTAAAGTAACTGTAGACAGGGCTGGTGAAATAATTAATTTAAACATAACTCCTGTAGAACAAATATCAGTTAGATTCAACACACATGTTGAAAAATCATTTATAACTGCTTTAGCTTCATCAGCATATAAAACTGTATATTATATAAAACTAATGTTTACAACTATTGTACAATTAATTTCAGGACGTCTTGGTTCTGAAACACTTGGTGGGCCTGTAATGGTTATTAGTATGGTTGGTGAAGCCTCTAAAAACGGATTATTATCAGTTTTAAACTTAGCTGCTTTTATTAGCATCAACTTAGGTTTTATGAACCTTTTACCTATACCAGCTTTAGATGGAAGCAAATTAGTGTTTTTATTAGTGGAAAAGTTACGTGGAAAAGCTATACCAGCTGAAAAGGAAGGCGTAGTTCATTTCGTAGGTTTTGTGTTATTGATATCTTTCATGATATTTATAACATATAAAGACATTTTAAGATTATTTAGGCTTTAATTATTATAGAGATTTAGGGACGGACCTTTTGCAGCAAAAGGTCCGTCCCTAAATCAACCAATTAACACCCGGAGGTAAAAATGAATCAGATAATCAGAAGACAAAGTAAAAAAGTAATGGTAGGGGATGTACAAATTGGCGGAAAAGCTATAATTCCTGTTCAATCCATGACAAATACATTTACAAAAGATGTCAAATCAACAGTAAATCAAATATTATCATTAGAAGAAGTTGGTTGTGAAATCATAAGAGTTGCTGTAGCTGATATGGAAGATGCACAAGCTATACGTGAAATAAAAAAACAAATTCATATACCAATTGTAGCAGATATACATTTTGATTATAGATTAGCTTTAAGTGCCATAGAAAATGGAATAGATAAATTAAGAATTAATCCCGGTAATATTGGAAGTATGGAAAGAGTTCAAAAAATAGTTGCAGAAGCAAAACCAAGAAATATTCCTATTAGAATTGGTGTTAACGCAGGCTCCATACACAAAAACATTTTACAAAAATATAATGGAGAACCAACAGCTGAAGGAATGGTTGAAAGTGCACTTGAACATGTTAAAATCCTACAAGATGTAGATTATGACAATATAGTTATTTCTTTAAAAGGAACTGACGTTAAAATGACGGTTGATGCATACCGTTCAATGGCTACGAAAGTTGACTATCCTTTGCATGTTGGTATAACTCACGCAGGAACACTATTTGAAGGAAGCATTCGTTCAGCCATAGGTGTGGGCAGTTTGCTACTTGACGGTATAGGGGATACTATGCGTATTTCTTTAACTGATGATCCAAGGGAAGAAGTTAAAGTTGCAAGAGAAATTTTAAAAAGCTTAAATCTTAGAAATTTTGGAATTACTTATATAACATGCCCAACATGCGGTAGAACAAAAATACAGTTAATAGAACTTTGTAATAAAATACAGGAAGCCTTGAAAAATGTAAATAAACCTTTAACAGTTGCTATTATGGGATGTGCTGTAAATGGTCCTGGAGAAGCAAGACAAGCTGATATAGGAATAGCCGGTGGGTTAGGTTCAGCACTTTTATTTAAAAAAGGTGAAATAATAAGAAAAGTTAAAGAAGAAGATTTAGTTGAAATCCTCTTAAGTGAAATAGAAAAAATGTAATGTAAAAAGAAGTCTTAAAACTTAAGACTTCTTTTTTATATCATATTCATTTATTTTATTAAATATTTGTCTTGCGCTTAAATTTAATTGCCTTGCAGCTTCAGCTACATTTCCATTAGTTTCATTTAAAACCCATTGTAAATATTCAGCTTCTGAATTTTTTACATAATCTTTAAAAGGAATAATTTTATTGAAATTCTTTTCTTCTTTAATTTTAACGTTATTAGAATCTTTATGTATGTTAAATAAAACAGGAAATTCGTTTTTAGTTATAATTCCGTCATTTGATAGAACGACCATTCTATCTATAATGCTTTTTAACTCTCTTATATTACCAGGATAATCATATGTATAAAGAAAATTCATTACATCTGGTTCTATATAACTTATTATTATATCATTTTCTTCTTGTGATATTTGTAGGAAATATTTAACCAATAACTCTATATCTTCTTTTCTTTTTCTTAGAGGTGGTATATGAATAACAATTGAACTAATTCTATAGAAAAAGTCTTCCCTAAAATTATTATCGATAACTTCTTTAGTTAAATCTTTATTTGTTGCAGAAATTAACCTATAGTCAATTAATTTTTCTTTATTGCTACCAAGCCTTTCAACTCTTTTTGTTTCAAGTACTCTTAAAAGTTTAACTTGTGTGGTTAAATTAATATCTCCAACTTCATCTAAAAATAATGAACCATTGTTTGCAAGTTCAAATTTACCTTGCTTAGATTTCATTGCACCTGTAAAAGAACCTTGTTCATGGCCAAACAATTCTGATTCTAACAAAGTTTCTGTATAAGCGCTACAGTTAACGGCTATAAAATTGCTTGTACTTCTTGGGCTGCACAAATGTATATATTTTGCTGCTACTTCTTTTCCCGATCCTGTTTCACCAATTAATAAAACATTGGCTTTTGATTTAGCAACCTTTTCACATTGATGTAGCATTTTTTTATATTCTTCATTATTACTTTCTAATTGATAATTATTTAATAATTTTTCTTTTAATTTACTTTGTTCATTTTTTTCATTATAAATATCCAAAATTTTATACGGTAACACATTTACTTCGTTTATTAGGTTTATGTATTCTCTTGCGCCACTACTTATGGATTTGCTACCTTCACTGTAAGATGGTTCTGAGGAAAATATTATTAAATCAGTATTCTGATATGCATTTACAAAATGCTTTATTGTAAAATCTTTGTTAAATAATTTATTTTCTGCTATAAAAAAGTTATAATTATTATTTGACATTTCTTCAACTGAGTCAGAAATATTTTCACAAACTGAAATATTTTTAGTTAGAGTTAAAAGAACTGTTTTTATTACTTTTAGATGATTTCTATCTTTGCACGCTAATAAAATTTTTAAATTATCCATTATAACCACCATTAGTGTTTTTTATTTAATTATATTTTATCAATATAATACTATGAAAAATGTTTCGTAGTCAAGAAATATTTTTCTATATTGTATATGTATTTAACTTAGATAAACGTTTTATTTATAATTTATTACTTTTTTTTATATTGAAATTCTAATGTTAAAAAAATTTTATAATAATTATAGAAGTTGGTATGTTTATTGCTTAACAATATAGTATGGAAATGATAAATGAAATATAAAAGGAAGTATCAAATGGATAAAATTATTATAACAAATAACTCTAAAATTTTCGAAAAATATAAAGTTGTATATGAAATTTTGTTTTTAGAAAATGAGAACTATATTGAAGTTTTATATAAAACTAGGGATAAAGTTCATCAAGGTTATAAAATTCTTACTCACCCCATGGCAGGAAGTTTAAAGCCAAACCAAACACCATACAAATCAATTGTACTACAAAACACTGTGGGAAAAACTGATTATGAAAGTGTTATATTAATAGAAAACAGTATTGAGGCTGCACAAAAGTTTTTAAAGTTTAAATCAACGCCTAAATGGAGTGAAAGAATTTTAAATGATTTTAAAACAGTTGATTTATCTTTTATAGAAAATGTTATTAATAATCCCATGTTTAAAATTATTTAGTTGAACACCCTTATGGGGATCAAATATACACAAAATAAAGGAGGACATATTTTGAGGTTAGAATTAGGAAAAATCAAAATTAAAGACGTTCAATTTGGTGAAAGAACTGAAGTTGTAAATGGTACACTTTATGTTAACAAGGATGAAATTGAAAAACTTGTTCTTGAAGATGAAAGGTTTGTATCAGCGAAAGTTGAATTAGCAAGACCTGGTGAATCAGTAAGAATAGCACCAGTAAAAGATGTTATTGAGCCAAGAGTTAAAGTATCAGGTAGTGGTGCAATGTTCCCAGGAACAATAAACAAAGTTAAAGAAGTTGGTGATGGAAGAACACATGCATTAGTTGGTGCAACAGTTATTACATGTGGTAGAATAGTAGGTTTTCAAGAAGGACTTATAGATATGACTGGCCCTGCAGCACAATACACACCATTTTCTGAAACGAATAATGTTTGTGTAGTAATAGAGCCAGTAGAAGGAATTGAAACACATGATTATGAAGCTGCTGGAAGAATTGCAGGATTAAAAGTTGCTACGTATATAGGCGAAGCTGGAAGGAATGTAGAACCTGATGAGGTAGTTGTATATGAAACAAAACCACTTTTAGAACAAGTTAAACAATATCCTGATCTTCCTAAAATAGGATATGTTCATATGCTACAATCACAGGGTTTACTTCATGATACATTTTATTATGGCGTTGATGCTAAAGTTATGGTTCCAACATTCATGTATCCTACGGAAATAATGGATGGAGCAATTGTAAGTGGAAACTGCGTTGCACCTTGTGATAAAGTTACAACTTTCCATCACTTAAATAATCCTGTAATAGAAGATTTATATAAAAGACATGGAAAAGATTTAAACTTTATAGGAGTTATTCTTACAAATGAGAACGTATTTCTTGCTGATAAAGAAAGATCTTCAGATATGACTTCTAAATTATGTGAATATTTAGGACTTGATGGAGTTCTTATAACAGAAGAAGGTTATGGAAACCCAGATACAGATTTAATGATGAACTGTAAAAAAGTAAGTAATAGAGGCGTAAAAGTAGTTTTAATTACAGATGAGTTCCCTGGAAGAGATGGAAAATCTCAATCATTAGCAGATGCTGTTGAAGAAGGCGATGCTTTAGTATCATGCGGAAACGGAAATATTATACTTAATTTTCCCCCTATGGAAAAAGTAATCGGAACACTTGATTTCATTGAAACTATGATTGGTGGATATGAAGGAAGCTTAAAACCGGATGGAAGCATAGAAGCAGAAATCCAAATTATAATTGCATCAACTATTGCAAACGGTTATAATAAACTTGCTGCGAAAGGATATTAAAGGGGGGGACTAAAATGGGAAAAATTAGAGTTATTCATTATATAAATCAGTTTTTTGCCAATATAGGCGGAGAAGAAAAAGCTGATATTGAGCCAGAAATCAGAGAAGGAATTATTGGTCCTGGTTTAGCTTTACAATCAGGATTAGGTGACGAATTTGAAGTAGTTGCAACAGTTATTTGTGGTGACAACTATTTTGGAAGCAACTTAGAAAAAGCACAGGAAACAATTTTAAATATGATTAAACCATATGAGCCAAATTTATTTGTGGCAGGACCAGCATTTAATGCAGGTAGATATGGTGTTGCATGCGGAGCTATATGCAAAGCTGTTGAAAATGAACTTCATATACCTGTTGTTACTGGTATGTATCAAGAAAACCCAGGTGTTGATATGTACAAAAAAGACTTGTACATTATTGAAACAGGAAGTTCAGCTGCTGACATGAGAAAAGCAATGCCTAAAATGTGCAGTTTATCTAAAAAATTAATTGCAGGGGAAGAAGTGTTATCACCTTCAGAAGAAGGATATCATGTAAGAGGTATCCGTGTAAATTATTTCAATGAAAGAAGAGGCTCAGAAAGAGCTGTAGATTTAATCTTGAAAAAAGTTGCCGGAGAACCATATGAAACAGAATATCCAATGCCAGTATTTGACAGAGTTGCACCAAATCCTGCTGTAAAAGATATTTCTAAAGTAAAATTAGCTGTAGTAACTTCTGGAGGTATAGTTCCTCAAGGAAATCCAGACAGAATTGAATCTTCAAGTGCAACTAAATATGGAGTTTATAGCATTGAAGGATTGGACAGTCTAACAAAAGACAATTTTATGACTATTCACGGTGGATATGACAGAGCATATGTTACAGAAAATCCTAACCTTGTTGTTCCTTTAGATGTTCTTCGTGAAATGGAGAAAGATGGAGTTATAGGTGAATTAGCTAATTACTTCATTGCAACAACAGGAACAGGAACATCAGTTGGAAATGCTAAAGGTTTTGGAGAAGATTTCGTTAATAAACTTAAAGCAGATGGGGTTGGAGCTGTTATTTTAACATCAACCTGAGGTACTTGTACTCGTTGCGGCGCAACGATGGTAAAAGAAATCGAAAGAGCAGGAATTCCTGTAGTACATATGTGTACAGTTGTTCCAATATCACTTACTATAGGTGCTAATAGAATTATTCCGGCAATTGGTATTCCATATCCTCTTGGAGACCCAAATCTTGGAGAAGAAAAAAGCAAAAAGTTAAGAAGAAAGCTTGTTGAAAGAGCTATTAAAGCTTTACAAACAGAAGTTGACGGTCAAACAGTATTTGAAGATTAATTAAAAAAAATTATAAAGTAAATAGTCAATTAATATAAATTAATTGTATTAATTGACTATTTTTAAAATGTCATTGTTAAATTCAAAACAAATATTGGAGGAAACAAATGGATAGTCAAACAGTTAGTATAAAACGTGTAATATCGTTTGCTGGAGCTTTTATAGCTTTTTTAATTGGATCAGGATTTGCAACAGGACAAGAAATAATGCAATATTTTGCTGCATATGGATATTTAGGAATATTAGGCGGAATTGTTGTATTTTTACTATTCTTGTATGTTGGAGTAAGTTTTATTACTGTTGGATATGAGAATAAATTTCCTAATGGTAGTGACATTTATACATACTATTGTGGAGATAAATTAGGTAAGTTTTATGATTATTTTTCAGTATTATTCATTTACATGTCATTTTTCGTTATGATAGCAGGTGCTGGTGCTACATTAAGTCAACAGTATGGTTTAACGATTTCGGTTGGCGGAGTTTTAATTGCTATTCTTGCTTCAATCACAGTAGTTTTTGGTTTAGGTAAAATTGTTGATGTAATAGGAAAAATAGGACCAGTAATAGTTGTGATGTCAATAACTTTAGGTTTAGTTTCTATTATTAGAAACCCAGGTGGATTAGCTAAAGCTGCAGAAATTATACCAAGTTTGAATTTAATGACAGCATCAAGTAACTGGTTTTATGCTGCCTTATCATATGTAGGTTTTTGTATGTTATGGTTAGCAGCATTTATGTCATCAATGGGAGCAACAGCTAATAGTAAAAAAGAAGCTGCACTTGGTGCAATTTTTGGTGCAGCAGCATTTTCACTAGCAATTATTATTGTAACTTTGGGTTTAATGGCAAATATAGAAGGTGTTGCGGGTTCACAAATTCCATCTTTGATTTTAGCAGGTAAAATTCATCCAAATGTTGCATTAGTTTATTCTATAACAGTTTTTGCTGGTATTTATACAACAGCAGTTCCGTTACTTTGGACAGTAACAGCGAGAATTGCAAAAGAAAAAACAAATAAATTTAGAACAGCTACTGTTGTGTTAGCTGTAATTGGAACTATTATAGGCTTAAAAATACCATTTGATAAGTTAGTAAATATCGTTTATGTAATTAATGGATATGTAGGTATACTTCTTTTAGTTTTAATGGTAATAAAAAGTATAAAAGTAAGAAAAATTTAATTAAAGAGTTTTTTCAATGAACCATTTGTGGTAAAAAACAAATGGTTTATTTTTATATTATAGGAAAGTACTACGTTCCTATAATAATATTTTTTTATATCAATATATTCCTCTTAGGTATTTGTTAATGATATGTTATAATATAATATATGGATAAATGAGTAGTTTTTTAATAATAAAATATATCATTTTTATATTTAGGAGTATTTTATGGAAAAGAAATTGGAAAAAGTTAATGGTATTACTGAAGGCGTTATATGGAAGCAAATTTTATTATTTTTCTTTCCTATGTTGTTTGGAACTTTTTTTCAACAGCTTTATAATATAGTTGATGCTATAGTTGTAGGGCAGTTTGTTGGTAAAGAAGCTTTATCAGCAGTAGGAGGAACAACTGGTACTATAATTAATTTGTTTGTTGGTTTTTTTGTTGGTATTTCTACAGGTGCTACTGTAGCTATTTCTCAATATTATGGTGGAAAAAGCGAATATGAAGTTAGTAAAGCCGTTCACACAGCTATTGCCCTTTCCGTTGTTGTAGGAGCAATAATAACTGTTGTAGGTATTGTAGGCGCTCCTTATGCTTTGAAATGGATGGGAACACCGGATGAAATTATGTCAGATTCTCTTATTTTTATCAGGATATATTTTTTAGGCATGATTGTAAATCTTCTTTATAACATGGGTGCAGGTATTTTGCGAGCAATAGGAGATTCTAAAAGGCCATTATATTATTTAATTGTTAGTTCAATTTTAAATATTGTTTTAGTATTAATATTTGTAGTTGTATTTCACTGGGGAGTTGTGGGTGCAGCAATAGCTACTGTAATATCACAATTAGTAAGTGCAGTATTAGTATGTTGGACTTTAGCAAAATCAGAACTAAGCTATAAATTATATTTTAGGCAAATTTATTTTCATAGTGATATGCTAAAACAAATTATAAAAATTGGGTTGCCTGCAGGTTTTCAATCTTTGATGTATTCGGTTTCAAATGTAATAATTCAAGCAAATATAAATAGTTTTGGTACTGATACTGTGGCAGCTTGGACTGCTTATACTAAAATTGACGGTATATTTTGGCTTACAATGGCATCATTCGGTATATCTGTTACAACATTTGTAGGACAAAATTTTGGTGCTAAAAAATATGATAGAGTGAAAAAAGGAATTCGGATTTGTTTACTGATGACTTTATCAGTAGCTATTTTTATGAGTATTATTCTTTATTTTGGAGGTACATATTTTTATAGCTTATTCACTAAGGATGAAATGGTTATTAATATAGGAATTGATATGATGCGATATCTTGTGCCATTTTATTTTAGTTATGTATTTATTGAAATTTATTCAGGTTCACTTAGAGGAATGGGCAATGCATTTGTACCTATGATTTTAACATGTGTGGGTGTTTGTGTTTTTCGTACAATATGGATTTTTATAACTGTACCTATTTGGCCTAATATTAAAACTGTTATGATAAGTTATCCTATGTCTTGGATAATTACATCTGTATTTTTCATAATTTATTTTAGTTACTATATAAAAAGAATATTTAAAACGGATTTAATTATAGATAAAATATAGAAATATAGAAAGTTAGAGGGGTAATTAATGAAAAAAATTATATTTATTTTAATTATATTAATTTTTATATTAACAGCATGCAAAAAAGAAAGCAAAAATATTAGCTTTACTGCTTTAATAGAAAATGTTTCTGAAAATAGTATGATGGTTACAACATCTGACAATGTCGGATTTGACAAAGCAAGTGTTGGCTATGATAAAAATCTTAAGTTAAATTTTACTCCTAAGACCGGACAAAATGTTAAAATTGTAATTCTTCCTGAAATAAGGGAAAGTTATCCTGTACAAGTAACTGCAATAAGCATCGAGTTAATGCCTTAGAAAAAAGTTTAAATAATTGTTTACAATATGAAAAAGGTGGGTAATAGTAAAATAACTACTAAAGAAAAATTTACTTTAATGGAGGAATGTATATGAAATTATTAGTTCCAGTTGATGGTTCATCTGCATCAATTGATGCAGTAAAAAAATCAATTGAAATAGCAAGAAAATATAATTATTCTATTAAGCTTATTAATGTTGTAAATTTCGGATCTTTATCACATTTAAACAGGAATGAAAGACTTTGGCATTACATGGATGGTTCTACTATTACTGAAACAAGTGAATTATCAAAAATAGCTAAAGAAAATGCAGAAAAGCTATTAAATGTAATAATAGATAAATTAGATTTTTCAGATATAAAAACAGAAAAAGAAGTATTATTTGGAGAACCTTATGAAAAAGTCTTAGAGGTAGCTAAAAATGAGAATTTTGATTTAATTGTTATGGGTAATAGAGGTTTCTCTAAAATTAAAAGATTTTTCGTAGGTTCAGTAACTCAAAAAGTAATTTCTGAAGCACCGTGCCCTGTATTAGTAATACATAGTGATGACAATCATTAAATAAAAGGAGGCTATTCTTCTCAGACTAACGATAATATGATTTGCTCTGTGGCCAATAAAACGGGAGTTGACACATCTAAAATTAAAAATAATACATTTTCATTAAGCTGAGGCTGTCTTTTTATAGATGGTATGGTGGTGTAACATAATGCATCCTCAATATTTGTTTTAAATTGAGGATGCATTTTTCATTAAATTAAAAATGATATTCTTGTTCTTTTACATATTTTTTAAAAATTTCTTCAGTTACGCCTCTTTGTTTAATAATATCTGAATAGAATTTCCCGGAATTTTTTATAGTACGCTTTTGAGTATCATAATTAATATGTACAAGTCCAAATCTTGCGCTTTCACCTTCTGCTAATTCAAAGTTATCACAAAAACACCAATGATAATACCTGACAATGGGAAGTTCAGTTTTGGATAATAACTTCAAATGTTCATATATGTATTTGCATCTGAATGTATCTTTGTTGTCACAAGTTCCATTTTCAGTTATATATATTGGTCGTTCTATTAAACTATAAAGTTTTTCAGCACTTCTAATTATACCATCGGGGTATATTTCCCAACCTAAGTCGTTTTTATGGGCGCTTTGTATGGTTCCTTCTTTAAATGTTGAAACAATAGAACGGGAATAATAATTGACTGCTAAAAAGTCGCAGTATTCGCCATGTTTTATATCCGATGGTTTAATAAAAGGAAATTTAAAATGCCCAAAATACATTGCTTCTGTAATCAAATCATTAAAAATAAGTTCCAATATATTTTTGTGTAAAATATGAAATGTATTATTAGGGTTTTCTGAATCAAATATCCTTACATAGTTAGAAAAACTTACCTTTGTATCATCATAACCCATTTTACTTCGCATTTTATGTATGAGTTCATATGCTTTTATGTGGCATACTGCTAAATTACACATAACAGTTAAAGTTTTGCATAAAGATTTTTCTCCAGGAGGCCAAACACCATAATAATATGAATGTGTGGCATATACATTTGGTTCATTTATAGTTATGTACTCAGATACCATATGGCCAAATGAACGAATAACATGTTCTACAAAGCTAAGATAATATTTATTATTTTCTGATTTAGTAAATCCTCCTTTTTCTTCAAACCACATGGGGTTTGAGAAATGATGTATTGTTAAAAGAAGTGAAATACCTTTGTTTTTAAGATATGTCATTTCTTCTTTGTAATGATATATAACGGACTCATCAAAAATATTTTCTTTAGGACATATCCTCGCCCATTCTATTCCAAATCTATAAATATTAATTCCCATATCAGACATTATATCCGCATCTTCTTTCCAACGATTATAATGGTCCGTAGCTCTTGCAGGGTTAGAGCCATCTTTTATTTTGCCTTTATGATACCAATTATTCCAGCTACTGTTACATTCACCACCTTCAATTTGCATAGCAGATGTTGCAACTCCTAATTTAAAATCGCTTTTTAATTTAAAAGTCATAACTAAACCCCCAATAGATTAACATATTAATTATATTATACCCACATTTTTTAACGATGAATAAATTTAATAATGTTCATTTTATAATTTATGGTATTATACAGATGTTTTATTCGCTTTTTTTATAACTTTTAAAAAACATTATATGACAAGAAGAATGGCATGATATAATTAAAAATAAAGAATGCAGTAAAGAATGCATATTTGAAAAAGCATATATGTAGCTCATTTAAAGATATATGTTTTATAATTCTTGACACCTTTTCATTTATCCTTTAAAATTAATAAAAATATACATTAATTTATTTAAAATTAATAAAGTAACAATCATAAATAATTACAAATACTTTTATTAACTAAGAAAGGGAACAAAATGACTATTAACAATGAAATAATAAAGGACAACCATAAAAGAATATCAGAAAATTTAATAGAAAGAGCAAAAAAATTATCCCCATCATTATTAGCAGATGCAATGAGTTCTTTTGGAACTATGAATTATGCTATCAAACCTGTTAAAGCTGGAATGAGAGTTTTAGGAACAGCTATTACTGTAAAAGTTAAACCTGGAGATAATTTATTTTTACATAAAGCAATTTATTTAGCAGGAAAAGGATTTGTAATAGTGCTTGATTCTAATGAAAATAAAACTTGTGCTGCTTGGGGAAACATGATGACATTAGGCGCTCTTGCAATGGGCGTGGAAGGTGTTGTATTGGATGGTGCAGTTAGAGATTTAGCAGAAATAAGAGAACTTGGTCTTCCTATATTTGCAAGTGCAGCTGTTCCTAATGGACCCACAACAAATGGCCCTGGAAGAATTAATGGAGTGATTACTTGCGGAGGAGTTTCTGTAAATCCTGGAGATTTAATTTTTGGAGATGATGATGGTGTTGTTGTTGTGCCTCCAAATTTATTAGAGGAAGCTTTGATAAAAGCTGAAGCTAAAGCAAAAACAGAAGAAATAAGGATTAAAGAATTATCAGAAGGCAAATTAGAGCCTGATTGGGTAAGAGAAAAAGTAGCTAATTTATTAAATTATTAATAGCATTTAAAACCTTGCAAAAGCTGCAAGGTTTTATTTTAAAATTACATTTTAATTTGGAGGACAATATATGAATGATGATATACTAAAGTTTGTTGAAAATGATAGATTTGCTGATTATATAGGAGCAAAAATTATAAAGGTTGATATTGGATATGCTGTAACTAAATTAGATATAGAAGAAAAACATTTAAATGGTGTAAATATTGTACAAGGTGGCGTTATTTATACGCTTGCAGATTATGCTTTTGCAGTTGCATCAAATTCAAAGGGTTTTAAAACAGTAGGCATTAATTCAACTATTTCGTATTTTAAATCTCCAAAAGGTAAATCGATTACAGCTGAAGCAAAAGAAATATCATCAACTAGAAAAATCTGTAATTATAGCATCGATGTTTTTGATGAAAACAATGATTTAATCGCTAATTTAAATGCAACAGGATTTGTTTTATATAATTAGATGTAGAAAAACATTGAAATTTGTATTATAATAAATATATCACAATTAACAATTAAACAAACATAAATAAAGCAAAAGGGGATGATTATATGATTGCTAAAGAAAAAATAAAAATACCTAACAGCATTAAAAGGGTTGATAAAATCATCATTACATTTATATTTTCTATAATTCTATTTGTTTTTTCAGCATATTATAATAACTTTTTTACAGAAATTATGTCTGTTGCAACATATTTAACTTGGCATAATTTATTTGAATTAGCAAGTATATTAGCATCGCTTTCAATATTTATTGTTACATATTATATTTATGAAGAATCAAAAAAGTTAAGGATGATTGTAATTGGCTGTGCATTTTTATTGATGGGTGCTTTAGATACATTTCATACTTTAAGCTTTAAAGGTATGGCTGATTTTTTTATTCCTAATACTTGTGCTAATAGGGCAACAACTTTCTGGATTTTATCAAGAGCAATTGGCAGCATAGTTTTTTTAGCTGGCACATTTATTTCAAGGAAAACAAAAAGTAATATAAATAGATATTATTTTGTTTTTCCAACATCGGTTCTTGTTATAGTTTTACTTTTAATTGTAACATATTATCCAAACATTTTTCCACCAATGTTCATAGATGGACAAGGTCTTACTAATGAAAAAGTTTTAATGGAATATTTGATTATTATATTAATGATTATTACATTTGTAAGATATTCAATTAGTTATCAGGAAAATAATTTAAGGCAAGATTATCTTTGTATGTTAGCTCTTTTGTTTTCAATTTTAAGTGAATTTGCATTTATAAGTTATGGAAGCGTATATGATGCTTACAATTACATTGGTCACATTTATAAAATTATTGCTTATTTTATATTATTTAAAGCAATATATGCAGATAATGTTATTATTCCATATCGCGAAATGAATAGAACTAAAAATGAATTAAAGGAATATTCTGAAAACCTAAATGCACTTGTCAAGCAAAGGACAAAAGAACTTGAAGAAATGAATGGAATACTTATGATGGACATAGAGTATGCAAGAGAAATGCAGTCTTTACTTCTACCGGCTTATATACCACAAGATAGTTTAGTGTCCTTTAATGCAGGATATTTTCCAGCAGAACGCCTTAGCGGTGACTTTTATAATATAATGAAATTGGATGAGAATAATATTGCAATATACATAGGAGATGTTTCTGGTCACGGAGTTTCAGCTGCAATGCTTACTATGTTTGCAAATCAGAATATTAAACCAATAAAACAAGAAGATGAAGAGTATCATGGTGATATTGAAATAATTTCACCTGGATATGTTTTAAAAAGCCTTTATAAAACGTTTAATAAAACCAATTTTAAAGTTGAAACATATATAGTTATGCTCTATGGAATTTATAACACAAAAAGTAAGTGTTTTACATATGCATCGGGAGGAATCAATGTTAAGCCTATAATTATAAAAAAATCTGGTGAAATATTGGACATGAATTTGAGTGGATTTCCAATTTGCAAATTCGGAGATGTGTTCATGCCTTTTTATGAGAATGAAACAATTCAGTTACAAACAGGAGATAAAATTTTGTTTTATACTGATGGACTTGTTGAAGATAAAAATTTACAAGATGAATTTTTTAATCAGCAAAATTTAAAAGATTTCTTAAAAAATAATCACTTTTTAACTGCATCAGAGATTACTTCTACTTTAAATAAGAATATACAAAAATATATTGAAAAAGACAATAAACTTACGGATGATGTGACGTTTTTAATTATGGATGTACATTAAATATAATAATTGAAATTCTCCTAAAAAATAGGGGGATTTTTTTAATATAAAAATAAAAAAATGTTTTTTAAAATATTTTATAAGGACTTAAGTTTGTGTGTTTCGTTTAACATACATTTGAGTATAAAATGCCTGTAACACATACAGTAACTCAAGTGTATGGAAAATAATTTATAAATTTGTATTGACAACGAAGTACCTTGTGTGTATAATAAAAACAAATGAATCAATAGCAAAGACGGAGACAAAAATATCTTTTAGTTAACTTCAGAGAGCTGATGTTTGGTGAAAATCGGCGTTAATAGATATAATGATCACTCCTGAGCTTCCAAGCCGAACATTAAAGTAGGCAAGGACGTAATCCTGCGTTAAAAGGATAGAGTTCAAAAATATTATTTTTCGACTTGACCGAGGCGATGTTTAACATCGCAAAATAGGGTGGTACCACGAAGACCTTTCGTCCCTACATATATGCGTAATGTATGTAGAGATGAGGGGTTTTTTTTATTTTAAAATATAAATTACCTTATAAATTTATAAAATATAATTTCTATTAGGAGGCATAAAGTGGATAAAAAGACTATAGTTTTAGGTGTTATAGGTTCAGATTGTCATGCTGTTGGTAATAAAATATTAGATCATGTTTTAACAGAAGCAGGATTTAATGTAGTAAACATAGGTGTTTTATCACCTCAAGAGCATTTTATAAACGCTGCTATTGAAACAAATGCAGATGTTATTATGGTGTCATCATTATACGGTCATGGAGAAATTGACTGCAGGGGATTAAGAGAAAAGTGTGAAGAAGCGGGGTTAAAAGATATATTATTATATGTTGGGGGCAACATTGTTGTAGGGAAGCAAAATTGGAGCGATGTATACAAAAGATTTATACAAATGGGGTTTGACAGAGTTTATCCACCATCAACATCTACAGATACAGCAATTAATGATTTAAAAGAAGATTTATATAAACAGTCATACAATTTGGCTATATAATTTAAATTATTACATAAATAATTTTGGAAGAGTGATATTATGGATGCATACTTATTAGTAGATTTTGGCAGTACATTTACAAAACTTACACTTGTGGATGCGGAAAATGAAGAAATAATTGCCACCGAGAAATCATCTACAACTGTGGGATCTGATATAACATTAGGATACAAAGTGGCATTGGAAAAGCTAAATCAAAAAACTAATAAAAATTATAACATAGTAAAAAGACTTGCATGTTCTTCAGCAGCAGGTGGGTTAAAAATAATTGCAATTGGATTAGTGCCGGAACTAACAGCTGAAGCTGCTAAAAGGGCTGCTCTTGGAGCAGGAGCAAGAGTTATAAAAACTTATAGTTTTAATTTGAATCAAGATGAAATAAACGAAATTGAACAATTTAATGCTGATATGATATTGTTAGCAGGCGGAACTGATGGGGGAGATACAAAATGTATTATTCATAATGCTCATTTAATTTCAAAATCAAATTTAAAAATTCCTATTGTAGTTGCTGGTAACAAAAGCTGTGTTGATGAAATTAAAAATTTATTTAATGAAAAACAGGAATACTATATTACTGAAAATGTAATGCCTAAATTAAATCAAATTAATGTAGAACCTGTAAGAGAAAAAATAAGAAATATATTTATAAAAAAGATAATAGAAGCTAAAGGAATGGAAAATGTAGAAAAATTCATTTCAGGAATTCTAATGCCAACACCCGCAGCGGTTTTAAAAGCTGCAGAAATATTATCCATAGGAACTGAAGATGAACAGGGTATTGGTGATTTAGCAGTTATAGATATCGGTGGTGCAACAACAGATGTTCATTCAATTTTAGATGGTTTTCCATCACAACCTGGAGTAGTTTTAAGTGGTTTAGAAGAACCATATTCAAAAAGAACTGTTGAAGCGGATTTAGGAATGAGATATTCGGCATTATCTTTATTTGAAGTTACTAACAAAAAAACAATTAAAAAATACTTAAAAAATTATGATTTTAGTGTTGAAGATGAATTTATCAAAAGAAATAATAATACAAGCTATGTTTCTGAAGATAAATTAGATATAGATTTTGATGAAGCTATGGCTAAAATATGTGTGGATTTATCTATGAATAGACATGTTGGAAAAATTCAAACTGTTTATACACCTATGGGGCAAGTATTTTCACAAGAAGGTAAGGATTTAATGACATTGCCTTATATAATTGGAACGGGCGGTGTAATAGTTAATAGTGAAAATCCAAAAAAAATTTTGGAAGCTTCTCTGTTTTCAATGGATGATCCTACATTATTAAAGCCAAAAAATCCAAGTTATTTATTGGATAAAAATTATATACTTTCAGCCATGGGATTATTAGCCATGGATAATGAAAATATGGCAGTTAGAATGTTAAAAAAATATATAGTGAAAATTTAGGAGTGGTAGTAATGATTTTGAAAAACAAAAGACTCTCAGAAGAAGAGTTCTTTAAAATACGTAATGAAATCTTAAATGGTTGGCCTACGGGTAAGGATGTAAATTTACAGGAAGCTGTTGATTATTTAAACAAAGTACCTAAAAAGAAAAATTTTGCAAAAATATTAAGAAAAGCAAAATTAGAAAAAATAACGCTAGCACAGCCAAGAGCAGGGGTTGCACTAATAGATAAACAAATTGAACTATTAAATTTTTTATCTAAAGAAGGCGGAGCTGATTTATTACCTACAACTATTGATTCGTACACAAGACAAAATAGGTATGCTGAATGTCAAGTTGGAATTGATGAATCCATAAATGCAAACAGATCGCTGCTAAATGGATTTCCAGCTGTTAACTACGGCGTTAAGGGTTGTAAAGAAATAATAGAAAATGTAGATAAACCTGTTCAAGCAAGACATGGTACTCCTGATTCAAGGCTTTTATCAGAAATAATCCATGCAGCAGGATGGACTTCAAATGAAGGCGGAGGAATTAGTTATAACATTCCATATGCTAAAAATGTTTCCATAGAAAAATCAATTGCTGATTGGCAGTATTGTGATAGGTTGGTTGGATTTTATGAAGAACAAGGAATAGAGATAAATAGAGAACCATTTGGTGCTTTAACAGGAACATTAGTACCACCGTCAACTTCAAATGCAGTAATGATTATAGAAGCATTGTTGGCAGCAGAACAAGGAGTAAAAAATATTACAGTTGGTTACGGTCAATGTGGAAACTTAATTCAAGATGTAGCAGCAGTAAGATCTTTAGAAGAACAAACAGAAGAATATTTAAGAAAATTCGGCTATGATGATGTATTAGTTACTACAGTATTCCATGAGTGGATGGGAGGATTCCCTGAAGATGAAGCAAAAGCATTTGGTGTTATTTCATTAGGAGCAACAACTGCAGCTTTAGCAGGAGCAACTAAAGTAATTGTAAAAACTCCACATGAAGCCATAGGAATTCCTACAAAAGAAGCAAATGCACAAGGAATAAGAGCTACTAAAATGGTACTTAATTTGCTTGCTGGACAAAGAATGCCAACAAGTAAAGAGCTTCAACTTGAAATAAATATCATAAAAGCTGAAACTAAATGCATGATGGATAAAATATTTGAAATAGGGTTAGGTGATTTTGCTGTAGGAACTGTAAAAGGTTTTGAAGCTGGTATAATAGATGTTCCATTTGCCCCATCTAAATATAACTCTGGCAAAATGATGCCTGCAAGGGACAATAATGGAGCAGTGAGATATTTAACAACTGGAAACATTCCATTTACAAAAGAAATTCTTGATTTTAATAAAGAAAGATTAGAAGAAAGAGCAAGATTTGAAAAAAGAGAAATTAGTTTTAATATGACAGTTGATGATATTTACGCGGTAAGTAAAGGTAAATTAATCGGTAGACCATGATAATAATAAAGCCTTCAAACTTTTTGTTTGGAGGCTTTTGTAAATATATTCTTATTAATTATGACATCCATGCTCATGTTCATGGCATGAATCACCTGAGTCAACTAAAGATCCATCAAGATATTTAAGTACTACATTTTTAACATCACCTGAACATCCGCGTAAAACTTTTATTCCAGCGCTATTTAATACATTAACAGCACCTTCTCCCATATTGCCTGCAAGCATAACTTTTACATTCATTTCTTTTAATGTTTGTGCTATGTTTGATTTGCATCCGCATCCAGTAGGGGATTCAAGAGTTTCTTGTGCTGATTTCTTTATTATCGTTAATAGTGAATAAAGTATAATATTCACAGTGACCAAAGTGATCATCAATAACATTTTGACGAGTTGGTAATGCAATTTTCATGATTTTTCCTCCATTAATTTGAAATTATTTTTATACAATAAATAACATACGACATTTATTATTAATTATACATTATATAAATAACATTTTAATGAATTTATAAATAATAAGGAAAGTGAAACTAAATAAACACTAAAATAAGTCAAGCGTATGCTTGATTTTTTTGTTAAATATTTTAGTCCATACTGATAACTTTATACGTTTTTTGTAAATCCAAGTGTATATAATTTTAAACTAAGCAAATTCTAACTATGTAATATAAAATAGAAAGGAAACTGCTTATGAATATTTCATTTGAAACTTTGCGTAATGAGTTAATTGGAAAAGAGTATAAGTTCGAAACACCATACGGTGAAAGAAAGTTGACATATGCAGATTTTACTGCGTCAGGAAAAGCACTTAATTTTATAGAAAAATATTTGCTTAACATTCAAATATATTATGCAAATACACATACTGAAGACGACATGACTGGGGAAGTCATGACTAATATTTTATATAAAGCTGAAAAATTCATAAAAAAACAATTAAATGCAGAAGAAAATTGTTTTATTATACCTGCAGGAAATGGAGCTACAGGAGCTATAGAGTGTTTTTCAAAAATAATAGGCGTATATATTTCACCTGCAACAAAAATTAGGATTAACAATATAATAAAGCATTATAAAAGCATAAATAAAGATTTGGATGAAATTATAAGCGAATCTGAAGAAAATTTACAAAATGTTCCGGTGGTATTTATTGGACCTTATGAACATCATTCAAACATCCTTATATGGAAGGAAGGAATTGCTGAAGTAGTTGAAATAAATCTAACTAAAGATGGTACTATTGATTTAACTGATTTAAGAGATAAAGTATCCCAGAATAAATATAAAAATAGATTTAAGATGGGTTCTATTTCTGCTACCTCAAACGTTACAGGTGTGCTTACACCTGTATATGATGTAGCAAAAATATTGCATGAAAACAACGCTTTAGCATGCTTTGATTTTGCAGCTTGTGCACCATATGTTGAAATTAATATGAACAAAAGTGAAAATGAATATTTTGATGCTGTATATTTAGCTCCACATAAATTTTTAGGAGGTCCACAATCAACGGGCATACTTGTTTTTAACAAAAAATTATATGATAATTCAAATCCACCAACTGTATCAGGCGGAGGAACTGTTAAATATGTAAGTCCCTATGGTTATGATTATATAGGTAATGTTGAAGAAAGAGAAATGGCAGGTACTCCGGGTATAATACAAATTTTTAGAGCAGCCCTTGTTTTTGAACTTAAAAATTTAATAGGAATTAATAATATAGAAAAAAAGGAAAAATATTATGCTAAGAAAGTATTTGATAGACTAAATAAAAATCAAAACATTGAAATTTTAGGACCATCAAAAGAAATTGAAAGGCTACCTATATTTTCAATTATGATTAAATATCAGGATAAATTTCTTCACCCAAGATTCATAGCAAAGCTGTTAAATGATTTGTTTGGTATTCAAACAAGAGCTGGATGTGCATGTGCTGCTCCTTATGGTCACAAGCTTTTAGACATTAGTAAAGAAAGTTCATGTATATATAGACATTTCATTCAAGAAGATTTATCTGCCATAAGACCCGGGTATTTGAGATTTAACATACATTATATTATGGATGAAAATGAAGTTGATTTTATATTGGATGCTGTTGAATTTGTTGCAAATTGCGGTTATATATTTTTAAGTGATTATGTAATAGATTTAAAGTCAGGGAAATGGAGACATAAAACTTACAATAAGCCTTACAGCATTATAGATAATTTTGGTATAGTAGACAGCTTGAATTATATAAATAAAATAATTAATAATGATGTAATAAAAGAAGAACAGTTTTCCATAACAGATGAATATAAAAAATATCTTGTTGAAGCAAATAAATATACTCAAAATTTAAATAAAAGCATTTTAGAACTTAAAACTTTAAGTGATGAAAAATATAAAGGTAGAGGATGGTTTTATTTTATACATTCAGAAAATGAAATTTAATAATGATAAAAGCAAAGCCCTGTTGAAACAACAGGGCTCAGACTGTAGACAAAGATACAGAAAAACAAGTATCAAAAATTAAGAAAAATTAACACATTAGTTATTGAAAAGTCAATGATTAATGTGTTTTTTTGTGGTAAAATATTAGTATATAGTGTAGGTGTGTTCGATGTACGTGAAAAGAAATAAAGAAGAATTAAAACAATTAAAAGTAATAAGTATAGAAGATTTAGTTCCACAAGACCATATATTAAGACAAATTGAAGCAAGTATAGACTTCAGTTTCATTTATGATGAAGTTAAAGGTATGTATTCAGATATAGAGTGGGGAAAACCCGGAATAGATCCAGTTTCGTTGTTTAAGATAGTATTTATTCAATATTTGTTTGGAATAAGAAGCATGAGACAAACAATAAAAGAAATAGAGGTCAATATGGCGTATAGATGGTTCATTGGGTATGATTTAAATGAGAAGATACCTCATTTTTCAACGTTTGGCAAAAACTATACAAGAAGATTTAAGGATACAGATGTATTTGAAAGGATATTTAAACACATCTTAGAAGAGGCAATTCGAGTAGGATTCGTAGATACAAGTGCAGTTTTCATAGATGGAACACATATAAAGGCAAGTGCTAACAAAAGAAAGG
>DIVM01000128.1 GCA_002435835.1 Firmicutes bacterium UBA6132 | reverse complement strand
CTTATGTAACAGGTATTGGAAATTATAATTATATTATTGTTGGTTGTATAATGCCTTTATTGCCAGGCCTTGCCATGACAAATGCAATACGGGACACAATAAGGGGAGATCTTATTTCTGGAACTGCGAGAGCTACAGAAGCAATATTAGTAGCATCTTCACTTGCAGCAGGAGCAGGTGTTATAATTTACATTGCTTATAGGGCAGGAATATTGGTATCTTAGGATGTGGAGGAAAAAATGATTTTAGAATTATTACTACAAATGTTATATTGTTTTGGTGCTTCATTTTTTTATGCTTTAATAATGAATGCTCCTAAAAAAACTCTTATTCATTCTTCTGTTATAGCATCCCTTGGTTATTTAATATATATAGTATGTGTTAATAATGGAAATTTAAAGTTAGGATTTTTGCTTGGAACTGCTTTTATAACTTTTCTTGGTGAATTATATGCAAGAAAATTTAAAATGCCAGCTACAATTTTTATTTTTCCTGGCATAATTCCTATAGTACCTGGATTAGGTTTATATGAAACTATGTATGAATTCGTTCAAAATGATATTTCTGCAGCACTTGAAGTTGGAGTGAACACATTAGTAAATATAGGCGCTATGGCAGTAGCAATGGCAATGGTAAGTTTAATTGTATCAAAAATTAAATTTAATAAAAATTAATTTATATTTTATGTTTTAAATTTTAATTTTAGGGTATAAATTATATGTTGTTAAAAATAATGTTAATCAATGAAAAAAATATATTTAATGCTTGTAATATTTAAATGGTATTTACATATATTATTCAATTAAATATTAATTGGTTTAACAATTATTTAATATAAATATTAGGAGGAATTATGAATAAACCAAAATTTTTTAAATGTAGTATTTGTGGAAATTTAGTATCAATGATCAATAACTCAGGTGCAAAAATGGTTTGCTGTGGCAAAGAAATGGGTGAATTAAAAGCTAATTCAGTGGATGCAGCTGTAGAAAAACATGTTCCTGTTATAGATGTTGATGGAAGTATAGTAACAGTTAAAGTAGGAAGTGTAACTCATCCTATGTTGGATGAACATTTTATTGAATGGATTTATCTTGTAACTGAACAAGGAGTTCAAAGAAAGAACTTAAAACCAGGTCAAGAACCTGTTGCAGTATTTGCGCTAGCTGATGGGGATAAAGTTGTAGAAGCTTATGAGCATTGCAATATTCATGGACTTTGGGTTAAAGAAGCTTAAAAGTTAAAGTGATGAAATGAAAGGGTCTGTCCCCAAAAAGTATATTAATTAACTTTAAACACTAAAAAACAGACCNNCAATTTATATTAATTGAAAATTATCGTCTTTAATTTTTTTAACCCAAAATTTTATTAGCTTATTTTTGCTCCAGAAGCTAAATCTTCTAAAGTAGAAACTAAAGTTAATTTCTTACCCTTTTTAGCTGCAAGAATCATTCCATAAGAATCTAATCCTCTTAAATTAACTGGCTGCAAATTATAAACCATTACAACCTTTTTGCCTATTAAATCTTCAGGCTCATAATATTTTGCTATTCCAGATACTACCTGCCTTATTTCTTCTCCAAGTTTTAACTGTAAAACTAAAAGTTTATCAGCATCAGGATGCTTTTTTGCTTCAACAACTTCAGCTACTCTTAAATCTATTTTAGCGAAATCGTCAATAGTTATTAAACCATCATCATTTTGTGCTTCTTCTTTTATTTCTTCTTTTTTATCAACAATCTGCTCTTCTTTTGTTTCTTTATTTTCCACAACTTTACCTTCTTTATTATTAATTTCTTCTAATTTTTTAACAGCATCTATTCTTGCGAACAATATTTCTGGAGTTGAAACTTTTTCTCCTACAATCATTCCATCAAATTTTTCAATTGATTCCCAATTTGTTTTTTTAGTATTTAACTGAGTATATATTTTATTAGCTGTTTCAGGTAAAAACGGCTCCAATAAAACTGCAGCTATACGAATTGATTCAAGTAAGTTATATAAAACTGTTCCAAGTCTTTCTTTTTTACTTTCATCTTTTCCAAGAACCCATGGCTGAGTTTCATCTATATATTTATTACTTCTTCTTAAAAGAGTAAATATTTCATCGATGGAATCTGCAACTTTTAATTCGTCCATTTTAGCTTCAACATTTTTAGGAGTTTGTAAAGCAAGATTTACAAGTTCATCATCAATTGCTTCTTTTTCTGTAGGAGCTAATATTTCTCCGTTAAAATATTTATTTGTCATTGTAATAGTTCTATTAACTAAATTTCCAAGAATATTAGCTAAATCAGAATTAATTCTTTCAATCATTAATTCATAAGTTAATGTTCCATCATTAGCAAATGGCATTTCATGAAGAACATAATATCTAACAGCATCAACACCAAAATAATTAACTAAATCATCAGCATAAACTACATTTCCTCTTGATTTAGACATTTTGTCTTCTCCAACTAAAAGCCATGGATGACCAAATACTTGTTTTGGAAGCTCTTCTCCTAAAGCCATTAATATTATCGGCCAATAAATTGTATGGAATCTTAAAATATCTTTTCCTATTAAATGTACATCTGCTGGCCAATATTTTTTATATAAATCTCCATGGTTTCCATCTACATCATAGCCAAGGAATGTAATGTAATTAGATAATGCATCGATCCAAACATATACAACATGACCTTCATCAAATGTAACAGGAACTCCCCAGTTAAATGATGTTCTTGAAACACAAAGATCTTGAAGACCAGGTTTTAAGAAATTGTTTACCATTTCGTTTTTACGAGATTCAGGCTGAATAAACTTTGGGTTATCTTCAATATGTTTCATTAATCTATCAGCATATTTGCTCATTTTAAAGAAATAAGCTTCTTCTTTAGCTTTGTGAACATCTCTTCCACAGTCAGGACATTTGCCGTCAACTAATTGGGACTCTGTGAAAAATGCTTCATCAGGAGTGCAGTACCATCCTTCATAAGTTCCTTTGTATATGTCACCTTGTTCAAATAATTTTTTAAATATTTTTTGAACTTGTTTAATGTGGTTTGCATCAGTTGTTCTAACAAAATTGTCATAGCTTGTGTTCATAGTATCCCAAATTGTTTTAATTTGTGAAGCTATTTCATCAACAAATTGCTGTGAAGTTTTATTAGCATCCTGTGCTTTTAATTGAATTTTTTCTCCATGTTCATCAGTTCCAGTTTGAAAATAAACATCATATCCGTTTAATTTTTTAAATCTTGCAATACTGTCTGCTAAAACTATCTCATAAGTATTTCCTATATGAGGTTTTCCAGAAGTATATGCAATTGCAGTTGTTATATAATATTTTCCTTTATTCATAGTTCCTCCTATTTTTTATTATTATTGGGATTTAATCATAAAAAAATCGCCCTTTGCTCATAAAAGCAAAGAGGCGAATTATCGCGTTACCACTCTTTTTTGCACATGTTTTGCAACAGATGCCTCAATAGGTCATAGACCATGTATTTTAACGGTTACAAACCGGTATACTCTAACTAAATTAGTTCGAGTACAATGCTCCAAGGCCATGTTCATTTAAAATCAATCACCGTTTTTCACCGTCCCGGTTCTCTTTGTCATGATTTATAAATTACTCTTCTTTTCATCGCATTTAATATGTACTATATTATTCTTAACTTCAATAAAACTATACAAAAATATTACAAATTTGTCAATAGATTATTTATTTCACTATTTTCTATTTGTAAATTTGTCATAAAACCACTTGCCAAAGTTAAATATTCAGGAAGTCTTGTATGTGTAGGCCATTTTAATTCTATATTAAGGATTTCTTTTGTAACTTTTCCCACATCAAATCCAAGAGATTCTAATGAATATCTTAAATCCTGCTCATGAATGCATTTTATATTGCTTGTTCTTGTACAGATATTACAAATTGTACAATTACCTGAATTTATAATTTTGCCCTCAGGATAAATTTCTTCTAATTTTATTAATTTATCAAAAACTTTTTTTCTTACACTAATAACTGTATCGTATGAAATATTATTTATTTCTTCTTTTGTATAAGTTTTTTCTAATGCTTCTTCGTCAAATATTACTTTTGTTCCTATTACATGCACATTCTTAAACTGATTTAAATAATTTTCAGTGCTGAAATCATATGGAGGGCAGGACCAAACATTTCCATATTTGCTGCATTCTTTGCAATATCCCTCTATTGTTTTTTTGTCCATGTAATTACGCATTAAATCATTCATTATTATTTTATTAATTTTAGTTTCTATTTTGTACATTAATATTGCGTCTCCTGTATATGTTGTTCAACTCTTTATTTTGCTCTTCCAATATTAATTTTTTATCAATATTTAATTTATCTGAAAACATATTTATAAGTACATTGCAAAATTTAATTTTCCAATGAGTATTGGATGGATCGTATGTTAATGCATATGCAGCTAATTTGCCTGCATCATTTTCCAATTCACCTTTTTGAACAAGTTCAAAATCAATCCCGTATACTTCATTATTTTTAATTATAAAATTTCTGAAATTAACATCATACAATATGAGTTGTTCTTTGAAATTATTTTTAAATATCTCATATATATTACTGAAATAAAAGCATAATTTTAAAATTATTTCTTCATAGCACTCTGAATTTTTATTTTCAATTTGTTCATACCATTTAAGCAAAGTAAATTCGCCTAAATCCTGAAGAAATAATGTGTTTTTTTCAGCATATAATATTTCTGGCACATTCGCATTGTTTTCTTTTAATATGTTTAAAATATTTTTTTCT
This sequence comes from Firmicutes bacterium UBA6132, assembly GCA_002435835.1. Next base: position 37,659 of record DIVM01000128.1, on the reverse strand, counting down.
TTATCAAATTCATCCAAACATCTGAATTTTTTTATAATATATGTTTTATCATCATTAATAATCCTTTTCACTTCATTTCTTTTGCTTATAAGTTTTATCTCTTGATGCATATTTCGATGTCTCCATTTGAGCTGTATCCTTTTAATTCTTTTGCTATACCTTCAACAGTATTTTTAAATATATTTTCTACAAACGGGATCATCGCTATTTCCTTACCATTTATTTTTACTATTAACTGCTGTTTTGATTGAATACAGTCGGACCTTTTTCTTTGTCCTTTAATGATTAAGGAACACATTTCATTACAGGATGAAAGGCCGCATTTTTTGCAGTTTATATCCGGAAGTTTATCAAATACTTTTTCTTCTATTAAATCTGCTAATTTTTCAACATCGGTCAAAGCGTTTATGGCAGGTAGTCCTTTATACTCATCAATTTTAGCGGAAACCCTTCCGGTAATTGCAAATACCGTTTCATCAAGCCTCATTTCTATAGATTCTGCGTCATGAGCAGCAACTATTTTAGGTGCTGAAGTATCCCTTACTCCTTCTAATATTACAATATCATGGGAATAAGCGCTTAATATTTCATTAATGCTTAATCTTTTTTGATACATTATTCCTGTTTCTCTTTCTCCTCTTGCTGTAACCAATGTAGCCCCGGCCTGTCTATGTACAAAAGTGTTTGTTCCTTCTGCATCCATTTTAAAGTCATGGGAACGTATTTCTTTGACTGTTCCAACTGAATAATTTCTTTTAATTAGCTCTTTGATTAATTTTTCAATTGTAGTTGTTTTGCCCGAATCCGATATTCCGATAACAGAAAATACTTTCATATTAGCCTCCATTGAATTATAAATAATATTGCTGATATAAATAAACAAATCACTAAAACTAAATAATCTGTTTTTTGCATTTTCAGAACCATATAACTTGTCCTTACTGGATATGCCCTGAAAGCTCTCATTTCCATTGCAGAAGACAGCTCCCTTGCTTTAAGTATTGAATTAGTTATTATTGGCAACAATATGTATTTATATATTTTTAATTTTTGATTTATTTTTATTCTATTAAAATCTATACCTCTTAGCTTAAGAGCAATTGTTATATCAGTCAATTCTTCTTTAAAAACAGGCAAAAACCTAATAGCAGCCATGACCATGAATGCAATTTCATAAGGACATCCCCATTTAACTAAACCTTGGATTATTTCTCTGCTTGAAGAAGTAATAATGATGGATGATGATACAATAATTATGCTCATCCTTAACAAAAACTGAAGTGCTTTTATTATACCATAGTTTGTAAAAATAGTAATCATTCCTATTTGCAAAATTGGAGTACCTTCTTTTGTAAATAAGGATTGAATTATTGCAATTACAATAATTAATTTTAAAATTTTTTTTAATTTAAAAATTATAGATTGAAAATCAACATTTATTAATAAAGCTGAAGCAAAAGTCAATAACAAAATTATAAAAAGCATTAATAATTCATCATACATTAATGAAATACTGGATAGCATCAAAACAAGAACAATTTTAGTCCGAGGGTCTAATTTATTAATTGTAGTCACCTTTAACTATCCCTCCTTCAAGCAAAATTATTCTTTCTCCATGTTTTTTGATAAAATTATCATGGTGGCTGATTATTAACAATCCTTTTTTATTTTTTCTTAAATTCATTATTACCAAAGATAAATTTTCAATTATTTCATTGTCTAAAGACGCTGTAGGTTCATCAAAAATAATGTACTCAGGGTCATGCATTAAAACTGATGCAATTGCTAATTTTCTTTTTTCTCCATAACTTAAAAAAAACGGATATGAATTTTTTATTTTTTCTAAATTAAATATACTAATCATTTCTTCAGCTTTTTTTAGTGCTTCATTTTCTGACATGCCATTAAAAATCAAAGGAAATGTGAGCTGTTCTAAAACAGAAGAAGCAAAAAGCTGCCTTTCGGGATGCTGAAATACATAACCTATTGCTTTTCCTGCCTGAGTCAAGGACATATTTTTAGTGTTTTGCCCAAACAGCAAAATGTTTCCCCTTTGAGGTTTTAATATTGTCACAATGAGTTTAGTTAGAGTAGTTTTGCCGCTTCCGTTTTTGCCGGATAAAAAAGTAGTTTCGTCCTTTTTTAAAACAAGAGAAAAATCGTTGAAAACTGTATTGTCATTGTATTTAAAGCATATGCTGTTTATTTCTATAAAATTATTTTGAAATTTATCAGTTTTAAAATTTTCCATTCAAACCAGCCTCTATATTAATTGTTCTGTCCGCCAATTCAATATTATCTAAATCATGGTCAACAATAATTATTGTTTTTCCTCTCTCTTTTAAATTTTTTAAAAGATTTTTTATGATTTCCTTTCCTTCCCTGTCTATGAATGACATTATTTCATCACATATTATTATTTCTGGATTAAGCATCAACACAGAAGCAATGGCAATTAGCTGCTGCTGTCCTCCTGATATATTGTTAGGATTTTGACAGCGATACTCTTCCATATTAATTAATTTTAAAACTTCGTCAATGCGATGCCCTATTTCTTCCCTGTCCACGCAAAGATTTTCAGGTCCAAAAGCAAGTTCGTCTTCAATTGTAGGCGAAAAAAGCTGATTCACAGGATTTTGAAATATAATTCCCACTTTTTGGGATATTTTAGACAGGGTCATTGTTTTAATATTTTGGCCAAATATTATTACATCACCAAAATATTCACCTTCATAAATTTTAGGTATTAATCCGCAGATACAATTGCACAATGTGCTTTTTCCTGAACCGGAATTGCCTAATAATGCTACGGTTTCTCCTTTTTTAATTTTAAAGCTTAAATCATTTATTATTTTTTCTTTTGAATTTTTATATTTGAAGTTTAAATTATTGACAACAACTGCATCCATCATTTTACCTCTATTTTTGTAAGATATTTGCATCTTCTGTTGCTGAACGAGTCCTGAACAATTATTGACAAAAAAGGTCCACTTCCTCCACTGTCCATGCTTTTTAACAAATTACCGTCCTCTTTATAAGCAATATAAACATTATTGTCTTTAATTACTTCTTCAGCTGCATATGCTGCAGAAAATCCGTCAGCACCACTTAATAATACCGTATCATAATTTTCTATATTTATATTTTTATTTATCAAAATATTTTTCAGCTGTGCACCTGTATAATCATGATATTTTGCTGATGAAACAGATGTATCAAGAACAGCTCTGAAGTTTTCTTCTGCTGAAACAATATCATTTAAACCAATCATTATTTCTTTGTCAGCCACTTTTAAACTAATTTGTGATTTCAAAAGCAATTCCTGCTGCAAAGCTATATTGGTTTCATTAAATTTTAAACTTATAAATAACGAAGCTGCAAGCAATATTAAAACAATTGCAGCAACAACTGCAGCAGTTTTATTTTTCATATAACCCTCTTTAATAATTTTATAATTTTAATTTAATATTATGGAATGACTTTAAAATACGGAACATTCATATCTTCTTTTATAAATTTGCCATGACTTCCCCCTACGCCTTCTTCATGCATTCCGTGGTCCGCAGTTAAAATAATGGTATTTCCCCAAACAGCATTTATATTTTTTATATAGCTGTCAATTTTATTTATATAATTTAATGTTTCTTCCGAATTTGGGCCAAAGCTGTGACCTCTGTCGTCAATTCCATGGAAATGTATGAAAATTAAATCATAATCACTAATTGATGCTTCCATTGCATCATTAAATATTTCATCATCAATATTTCCATTCTTGTTTTCATCTAAATGGAGATGAGGTTCTATTTCAGTATTTAATATTTTAATATCTGCTTCAAGCAATATTGACTTTTTATTTTTTCTTTGTGCATAAGCAAATATACTTTCAGTTTTTAATTCTCTGAAGCTTCTGTCAAATACTCCATTTTTAATGGGAGGTTGTCCTGTAATTATTGCTGCAAAGCCTGCATTTGTAACAGGCTTATATACGCTTAACGCCTTCCCTTTATAAAAATTTTCTAAAAAAGGAATTTTATTTTTATTTTTGGCTTCTATGTATTCATCATAGGAAAAGCCGTCTAAAAGAACAACCATTACCTTTTCGTTTTTATCAAGACATTCCTTCGCATCATAATATGCTTGAGTTATTTTTAGAGGAACATAAAAACTCAAATAATACAGTAAAAAAATTATAATCAATGTACATATAACCGTAAAAGATGCAATCATTTTATTTTTTCTATTCATGCTTTCAGCCCCTTGCAATTAAATTATTACATTCATGTTGTTAAGTATTTTTATTAAACTGTAAGCAATGATGCCCCCTAAAGCACCGGATAATGCTGAAGCGGATAAAATTACAATAACCGTAACTTGTGGAAGCCTGAAAAACATTAAGTTGGATATTAATGTTCCTACCATATTTGCTGTTATACAGCCAAACATATAGTGAAGCAAGTTATAATTTTTATTTTTAGAAATTAAAAATATTAAGTCTGCTGATAATCCTGGCAAAGTGTAGGAAATTAAGCTCATGATGCCGTGGGAGCCCATAGCGCCGGTTGCAATAACTAAAATAGATTGCACTATTCCAATCAATGTACCTGTTCCATTTTTTTTAACTATTCCCTTGCCTATTACAATCCACATCATATAAAATCCTCCTGCAACCGCTCCTCCAGGTATGAACAAAGGACCTGTAACAATATGGACAAGAGGCACGACTATTGGCTTCGTAGCAACGCCTAATGCAGAAATAACTGCAATCATTATTAAATCAAATACAGAAAAACTGCTTAACAATGTTTTATTTTTCATTTTCGTCCTTTTTAGTCCTTATTATAATTTATGTTATTCTAAAATGATTTCATTAACACGTTTTACCCAGCGCTGGCTAAATGGATCATTTCTTATTATTAACTGAAAGGGACCACTTCCACTTTTATTTGATTTTAATTTTTCTCCGTCCCTTTCAAAAACAAGATATGCATTGTTTGGTTCAATTATTTCTTCTTTTTTTAATACAATTGAATATCCATCAGAGCCTTTAAAAGTAAATTTGTCAAAGTTTTTTGCATCAATATTTGCTGATTTAAACAGTGTTGATAATTCAACACCTTTAAAATTGGTTTCAACTGGCTTTTTGCCGCTGCTTCTTACTACTGAAGGAAAGAGAATTACATTTTCATGATTAAATATAAAGTCAGCATTTATATTTTGAATCTCTTCATTTGCATTAATTTTCAATGAAATCTGTTCGTTTTGGTTTGAACATGAGCTGAAAAGCATCATCAATACCATAATTATCAATAAATATAGTTTGTTATTTTTTTTATTTTGCATATATCACTCCAATGATTTACTGATAGCTTGTTTTACTGAATTTAGTATTCCTCTGCTCGATGCTGTGGCGCCGCTTACTATATCCACATTAAAATTTTGTTTTTCGACTATTTCCTGGGAAATCTGCTTAAATGCTTCTTCATAAAAACCTTGAGTTTCATTTTGATTAATAATTTTAATATTTTTTATTTGTCCATCCTCAACATTAATTTCGGTAAAAATGCTTCCTCCAAAACCCATTCCTTCTCCCCCATATATTCCGTCTTTAAACTTTAAACTGCTTTCAGTAAAATTAGTTTGAAAAGATAAAGGATAAATTAATAAAATTAAATACACTGATGTAAAAACCAATGAACTTAATATTATATATTTCTTATTTGAAATAGGATTTTTTGCAAATTCCACATTGCAGGCTGAACGATTGGAATCTTTATGAATGCATTTATATTCACAACAGGAAGTACAGTTTACACATTCTGGAGAAATTAATTCTTCAGTATTTTTAATGTCAACAGGGCAATCGTTAAAGCATTTTACACATATGCCGCATGATTTTGATTTTTTTAGTTTCAAAGGACCCAAAGCATATAAAAGAGACTGAAATGCCCCTAAGGGACAGAAAACTCTGCAAAATATTCGCTTAAAAAATAAAGAAAAAAATATAATCATAATCAAAATAAATGTTCCCATATTTAAACTAAAACCAATAAATAAATTTAAATATGTAGCCCATGGCGAATATGGTGCTATTATGTTTCCAAGATTTAAACAACTTAAAACAACTGCCACTAACAAAATAAAATATTTTATAATTTCAGGATTGAAATATTTATTTTCCCATATCTTTTTTTCTTTTATTTTTAAATTGCTTCCAAGAAATTTAAAAAAATCCTGCAAGGCACCAATTGGGCAGATAAATCCACAAAAAAATCTGCCCATAAAAAATGATGTTATCATTATTGAAATAGTCAAAGCAATGCTTTTTGTAATACCCCTGTATTTGTAAGAAGCATCTGTAACTAAAGATTTTAAGGCGCTCCACCCTCCATAAGGATTTAAATCACCTAAGGACATTATTTTTATGCTGACAATATCATTTAAATAAAGCTTGTAAAAAATGCAGTTCACCAATACAAAAAATGTAATAATTATTTGTACTATGCTGCGTTTATTTAATTTCATTTTTTTCAATCCTCAGCAAATTATTTAAAACTATTTTATTTCCTTCATATATGTTCACTTTTTCATTTTCTTCCACAAGGTATAAATTAAGCACTTCATGAAGGGATAAATCAATTTTTAATCCATCCGTGCTTATGAAACTAAACTTGCTTTGTTCATCCCACCTCATGCCCGAAGTAAGCAAAACATCTTCTAAATTAAGCATTTCTTTGCCTTCTATTTCCTTTGTCCGCACCACTTCTTTCATTTTTTTAGGAAATATCACGGCATCCTTTGTAGTGGAAAAATGAGTCATGTTTTTTACATTCATTCCAAGTTTGAAATTAGGAGCTATATTCATAGGAGCATTATCACCTTCGACTTTAATGAAATATCTTTGTCTTACCAATGAAATTGTTTCATTTTTTATTAATCCGTCTAAAGCAGCCATGGTAAAAAAACCTTTTTGGTCCACTAAATCAAATTTATTTAATATTTTTCCCACTTCTATGGATTTGTCCTTTTTTCCGTAATATTCGTAATAATAAGGTTCTATGTCCGCTGTCAAAGCATTAAATATGTGAACTTTATTGATTTCTTTTGGCGATATTTCATCATATAAATCAATATTAGAAACCATTTTAACCCAATACGGTCCCATTTCATTAGGGATTATAACCCGTATTGGCTTTTCTTCTTTTTTAATTCCTTTGCCGTCAATTTCCCATGCTAATATAATATCATTTATGCTAAATTTTTCTTTATCAACCATTGTGTAATAGCCATCCCTGCCAGTTATGCCTATTGCTTCAAAATTTAATAGATCTATATTTTCATTTTGTAGAACTTGTTTTAAAGTTGGTCCTTTAACATGCATATCTGTTTTTGTACCAGTTGTGTTTATTAAAACAACGTCCTTTTCTACCTGCTCATATTGCTTTATTTCATCCGTATTAATTCTAATCGAATCATTTTCAACATTTATGGCAAAACTGTTTTCATCCTTATCCCACATTTCTTGAGGAACGACATCGGCAACCTTAGCCATTTCAATTTTATTGTTTAAATATTGATATGCGCCTATGGCGGAATTCACATCATTTACAACTGCCTGAGAACTTACGGTTGCGCCTGTAACCTGTACAATGTCTTCAGGATTTTTTTTATCAAGTACAACAAGGTTTAAATATTTATTTGCAAGCAAATTTTTAAACCTTTCTAAAAACCAGCTTTCTTCAATATATTTAGCATAATCTTCATCTTCTTCATGTTTTAAAACTCTTATGCCCAACAACTTATTATTATCCGAATCAAAGGCTACCAGTACTTCTACGGGACCGTTGTATCCAACACTATTAACAACAAATGCTTTTATTTTGTCGTCAACTTCATATGCTCTATGAACTGCAGGGAAATTAACAGTTATAAACATATCATCAGATATATTTTTAATAATCTTTATTTCTTTGGAATCCGGATAAAATTCCTTGACATATTTTTTTTCATCCATTGATGAGTTGTTTAAAAACAATAATACAGCTGCAACAAATACAACAACGGAAAAAAACAACAAGTAAATCTTTTTATTTTTCATTTTATTCCTCGCATCATTCTATAACTATTTTGTCTATATTCGATACCCATTGAGGTTTATTTACATCATTAGCTTCTTTTTGCCCAACCACAAGTTTAAATGGTGCTCCTTCTTTTTGGTCATATTCTTCTTTGTTTTCTTCCCAAGCTATTATAATGGGATATTTCGTTTCTAAATTTTGTTCATCAATATAATCTTGTTTTTTCACCTGCTCAATTGTGAATTCAACTTTATATCCGTCATGTGCAATTACGGTAACTTTTGAAGCTGTACTTAATATTTGTGATTTTTCATCTAATATTTTCCAAAGGTTAACTCCCTTAAAATGAGTATATCCTTTCGTGCCAAAGCTATTTAACGAAAAAAAATCCCCTTCGAAAATATAATTGTTCATTGCTTTTAAATCACTTAAACTCAAATTCATCTCATTAGAAACATTACCTGTAATTTTCAAAGTATATGTATTTTCATCCGAATCTTCAGTATCTTCAGTTTCATTATCAGCTATGGTTATTGAAGCTAACTCTGAATCAGAAATATTTTTATTATTGCTTTCAGTGTTTGTACTGTTAGTTATTGATGAATTTGTATTTTTATTTATGCTTGATGAATTATCTGAATTTAATCTATTTGCATCAGCATTGTTATCTTCACTTACATCACTTTTATCATTGTTATTATCATCATTGATTTTTGATTCTTCATTATGTACATTTGTTATTTCTTCTTTATTTGAACTGTTTGTATTAATATTTGAATTTTCAGCCATAGTTTCATTTGTTTGAACCTGTTCTTTATCATTTGCAGATTCTTTATTTTTGCTGTCCGAACATCCCGTAACTGTTATCATCAATATTAGCATAATAACTAATAATTTCTTTTTCATAATACCCCCATAAAAAATCATGCAAAAGCAGATTGACTGCTTTTGCATATTAAATTAATTTTTCAAAAATCTTAGTATCATAACAGCTGCTTCAGCTCGTGATGCATTTTTAGAACCAGCAAATAAATTGTTTGGAAGCCCCTTTATAATTTCAGCTTTTACACATTTAGCAGCGGAAATATTTGCATAATCATCTACATTATCAGAAAAATGCGAAAGAATTTCATCAGCATCATTTTCAGATAAATTCGAATTTAATAAAGGCCCTATAATTGAAGCAATTTCTTGTCTTGTTATGGGAGCATTAGGCTTAAATGTACCGTCCTCATAACCTTTAATTAAACCAATATTATAAGCTGTTTCAATATATTTTGAATACCAGTCATTTGATTTAACATCCTTAAATAATGTAACCGAAACTGAATCGTTCAAATCAATTCTTAAAACTTTTACAATTAGAGTGGTAAATTCTGCTCTTGTAATATTGTCAAATGGTCTGAACATTCCGTTATATCCTTCTACATATCCCATGGCTGCCATATTTTCTATTTCTTTTTTAGCCCATGAATTTTTAATGTCTTTAATTGTAATGCTTTCTTTGTCAATCTGCGATATATCAGGGATGTTAATTTCTTTTACATCTTCCAATTTCGGATGTTCATATTCGCCCGTGCCTACAACAATGCAGTCAGTCCACTTCACACACATGGACTTACTTTCTTCAATAATCAGTCTTAAAGGTCCGTAGGCATTGTTGTTTATATATCCTTCACTTCCTTCGTTTGGAACAAGAGGATAACCGTCAACACCATATGCTAAAATAATTTTTTTATTTTTTCCCTGAGAATTCAAAACACCGTTTATGACTTGATCAGTACTTCTTAATATTTGGTTGTAATTAGGTCCCGAAAAAACTCTTATACTTGGAACATCTACACCTTCCTTTATACCTGCAACCTGTGAAATTAAATCCCAAAGAACAACTCCTTCAAATTCTCTTATGCCATCCCCTGTGTAAATATCCCTTACAGAATATTTTGTTAAAGCTTCGATTTGTCTTAGTGTCAAAGTCACAGGCTCTTTAACCTGTGATCCTGTTATGCGCAAAACAGGAATATCCAAATAATCTTTATAAATTTCTTCATTATGCTTAAAGGAAGAATTTTCTGATACTTCCTGCCCTGTTGTAACTCCTCCGGTTACATGACTGTTTGTGGACAAGGATTCACCTTCTCCAACAATTATTTCTTTTGCAAACTGAACCTGATGGGAGCCATTTGTATCCGAATAATTTGTTTTGCCAAAAATAATGCGAAGAGGTCCTCCTTCATTTCCCAAACCGGGATTAAAACCTTCATCAGTTGCTCTTATTACATATGGGTATCCGTTAAATCCATAAGTAACAAGAACTGGAAGACCTGAATATAAAGGTTTTTCGCTTATAGAGTTAAATGCTCCGTCACCTTTATCAAGAGGACTTTTTTCATAATACCCGTACAGAGAGCTGTCTTTTATTTCTTTTATTGTCATTGGTGCAAAATTATAATTGTCAGCTGCTATAAATCTAATTTTTGTGTTTTCATCAATATTTGGATTCACCCCTGATTTTAACAATAAATCCCAAAGAGGCACTCCTTTATAGCTGTTGTAATNNTGTAATACCAGAAATATTCGCTGTTAGATAAACTGTATTCTTTGGTATAATGCAAACTTTTCATTGCTTCAATGTCCGAAACTTTATATTTCACTTCTTTCCCAATTCCGCTTCCATGAATCACTAATTCATAATCAGTATATTTTGGATCATTATATGGTGCATAGGAATGCTCGTAAATATTTTTTGCATTAATTTCTTCAACATAAATATATGAAACATTAGAAAATTCTTTGATGCTATCCTGATTTTGTTCATATACTAATTTAAAACATCCATTGTCATTGAATTTATCTTTTCTGTACCCAACATCTGAATCTAAATAAACTAAAGGCAATTCATTTACCCCATATGATATAAGATATTTACCTGCATCTTCAATGGGACATTTTAATATTGTCTGTCTTGTTTTGTTTTTAAAAATAATATTTCCGGCATTATTATTTAAATCAACATAATTGTCTATTAAATATTTGGCGTTTATTCCTCCATATGTGTTTTGAACTGTTTTGCCGTCAATATTTTCATAATAAACCTTTTTTTCTAAACCCGCTGTATCTTCTTCAATTTGCCTTAAAGAAACAGCTCTGTATCCTTTAACTCCGGGACCTTCGATTGTAAAAGTTGCCCCTGTAATAGCATCTATGTTGTAAGGAGCGCTGTCATAGCTTATGTGCTTGAAGCTTGAATTAGCATTTATTTCATTTAATGATTCCCTTTCATCCCCAACAGTTATTTTTACAATTTGTTTTCCCCACTTTGACATGTTCATATCATCAATACTTATTTGTCCAAAAATAAGTTTTGGAAAATCCTTGTCTAAATTGGATTCTGAAATTGCTTTATCAGCCCAAGCAACAGGTGGTATAAAGCTGTCTTTTGGATAATCTGCCAATACAACTGAATATTTTGCAATCATTGGAGATATTTTTATTTTGCTTGCTTCTGTAAAATTGCTGTAATAATAAGCATTTTTTAACTCGCTTATTTTTTTTGAAAATTCAAATCCGTCTGAACAAGTAAATTTAACATCATAGTCCTTGTCTGATTTTAAATTGCCATTCCCTATTAAATCAAACAAATCAAAACCTTTTGCCTTTATAATTTTATGAAAATAAAAGCTGTTGTTAGCAGAATAAGTTCTTTCAATCAAATTATAATTTAACCAGTCTGAAGATGATATGTTTACATCTTTATTTAACCCGTTTCCTGTTATAATAAGTTCAGCCGTTTCATAAGCATATACTTCTTCGCCACCATTAAACATAAAATTTTGAGAAAAGATCATTGCAAATATTAAAAGCCAAGCAATAAATCTTGATTTTTTACTTTTCATAACTTCCCCTTTTCTATATGCAAATGAGCGAATGTTATTACAACTATCGCTCATTTCATTTATAAAATTAGATTACTTAATTAAAGAATTATATAATACAACTGCTGCTTCTGCTCTGTTTACTCCTTTAGCAGGTTCAAAATTATCTTTTGCTATATCTGTAAATACCCCTTGAGCTTCAAGCCATGCAACTGCATTAACAGCGTAGCTTTGTACTGATGCCTTATCCAAATAATTTGATTTTTCCATTACAAACTTGTTTAATTTTTCTTGAGTAACTATATTAGCTTTAACCTGTGCTCTAGCTGTAACTGTTGCAATTTGTTCCCTTGTAATTGTTTTGGATGGAGCAAATGTTCCATCAAGATTACCTACAAACAATCCGGATTCAACTGCAGCCTGTACATATGAAGCGTACCAGTCAGTAGACTTAACATCACTAAAAGAGCCCTTATATTCCTTTGGTTCAAGTTTTAATGATAAAACTGCCATTTTGCAAAATTGTGCTCTGTTAAACTCGCCTTGGGGCTGGAATAAACCATCGCTCACACCTGCAACTATTTTTAATTTAGCAAGTTCGTTAATAGCTGTTTCTGCATATTTGTATTCTTCGCTAATATCTGAAAATACTACTAATGTTTCTTCAGAAGAAGTAGTCTCAGCAACGGTTATAGGCTCTCCGACAGTTATTTTGTTTACCATTTTATAAACAGTGCCGAATTCTCCGGCTTCTTTTTGTTTTCTGTAAACCCTTACTTCCTCGGAAACAGCTGCATCATCATCAATTGCTTGTCCATCCGTTTCATAAGCAATTACATATTTTAATTCGCCGTTTAAAACATCAGTCAGAGCTTGTGGGTCAATTTTATATCCATCCGATGCTGTCATAATTACTTCTGCATTTTCAAAATTAATTCCTAATTTGTCCTTAAAGATATAAGCTAAGCTTACTCCTTTAACATGTACTGTTTTCTCTCCGGACTTGCTGTTATAAACATAGTCTTCATCAATTTGAGCTTCTTTAGGCATTGCTTTTAAATCATCAACACTTAGCATAAGAGGTTCTGTAATACCTGCTCCTCCTATTTCTATTGCATAGCTTTCCGTTGCAGCAAAGGCTGTTGCTTGCGACAATATAAGAGCTATTGCCATAATAAGCATCATTAATTTTGTTTGTTTTCTCATTTACATCCTCCAAAATATTTTTATATAATTTTAGTATAACTAAAATGTATACTATGGTTATAACCCAAAAAGTATAAAACCTCTAACAATCATACTATTTAATAAATATAATACAAGATAACGTTTACTTTTGGGGAATAAAAAAAGCATTTCTGATGGAAATGCAAATAAGAACTCCTTTCCATCAGGAGGCTTAGCCGTTTCCAACCAAACCCTATCGGCAAAATAACCATAATTTCTTTTAGGTTAAGATGCTCGGAGTAAGTTAATTATATCACAACAAGTAAATTATGTAAATATTAAAAGTATTTTCCATATATCTTTTTATATAATCATGATTTTTTATAATAATACCCTATACGCAAACTTTGGATTGTTTGAATATAGGGTATATTTAAAAGCTTACTTTAAAATATAAACATTATACATTTTATTATAGATACTATTATGCCAATAATTATAGCTGGGACTATTAAAATAGTTAACCCTAAACCAAGTGGCATTAAAACAATCATTAAAACTAAGCCAATTAATGTTCCCACAATTGTAAATATGATTTTCAAAAATAAAACTCCCGCTTTTAAGGCTGCTGCAATAAATATAAAAAATATAAAAATTCCTATAATAAGTTCCATAATATAACTCTCTCCTCATATAATATATAAACATCTATTTATTATAATCATATTACACAAAAATGATTTAAATGATATTAATGGATAATTAAAAATAGATTAAATATAAATATTTTTGTAAAACATCGCCACAATAAGGAACATATTTTAATCTTTAATAATCTACTAAAAAATGTTATAATATCATTATCAGATTGCGACCATGTCGAATCTTTCTGGTAAACAATCCTAATTTATTTAGCAAAATTAAGAGGTGTTTTATATGATTGACTTACACATTCATTCAAAATTTTCAGATGGTAGCGATACTACAGATGAAATATTAAAAAAAGTCCAACAAAAAAATATTTCAGCTATTTCTTTAACTGATCATGATACTACATTTGGAGTTTTAGAAATTATTGAAAATGCGAAAAAATATAATATAAAAATTGTACCCGGTATTGAAATTTCATCGGTTTCAAATGGACACCTCATTCATATACTTGGTTATAACATAGATATTAAAAACTCTCAACTACAGGACTTATTAAGTTTAACAGCAAAATATTTTAATAAAACATTTTTAGAACGATATTATTGGCTTGAAAAAAATCATTATATTGATTTTGATATTAACAAAATTATTTCCTATTCACAATTTAAGCAAGCCATGTCATTATCGGATATATTAAAAGCAATGATTGAAGATGGATTGCCATATACATTAAATGATTGGCCTATATTTTTTGATAAATATATTAAATATTATAAAAGCGATTTTATTGAAAAATTTCCAATACATCCTTCAGAAGCCGTTGAAGTAATAAATCAAGCAAGAGGATTATCAACATTTGCACATCCTGCACGCATTGGATTAGAAGCAGATATTAAAGAAATGGAAATACTGTTGCCGTACGGATTAAAAGGAATAGAAGTATACTATCCTTACCACGACTCTATTTTAGTAAGCCGCTACGAAGATTTTGCTCAAAAACATGATTTAATTAAAACTGGTGGAACTGATTGGCATGGAAAAGAATTAACAACTTGGAATGTAGAAATAGGAGATTACGGTGTAAACCAGTTACCATTTTAATTTGGTGATTTGGGGACGGAGCTTTTACGATTTGGGGAGGTCGCTTTTGCTGCAAAGGGTCCGTCCCTAAGCAGCAAAAGCGACCTCCCTAAATCTCCTAAAATTATTTCATGAAGTTTTCTATGTCATTTACTGTTTTAATTATGTCTTTTGATAGATTTATGATTCCGTTTTTTGTAACCCAATAATCATCTTCTATTCTTATACCTATTCCTTCTTCTTTAATATATAATCCTGGCTCAACTGTGTACACGTTATTTTCCTGCATTGTTTTATCTCTTCTTCTTAAATCATGAACATCTAATCCAAGAGGGTGCCCTATGCTGTGGTAATAGTAATTTTCCACCTCTGAATCATCTCTAATAATTTTTAATGTTTTTAAACCTTTAGCAAAATGTGCTTTAACTGCATTGTTAACATCTATTTCTGATGCTCCTACAAACATGGAATCAACTGCTATTTCTTGAGCTTGTAGCACTAAGTTGTAAATTTCCTTTTGTCTTTCAGTAAACTTTCCATTAGCTGGATATGTTCTTGTTATATCCGATGCATAATTTTTAGATACTGCTCCTAAATCAAGGAGAATTAAATTTCCATCTTCTATTTTATCCTGCAAATCTACATAATGTAAAATCACAGCATTTTTTCCTGAAGCCCCTATTGTTTTAAAACTTGGTTTTGAATTTCTTAGCATTAGCTGATATTCAAAATCGGCTCTTACTTGATATTCAAATTTTCCTACTTTTAAATTTTTCATAACAAATTCCAAAGCTTCTTTTGTATATCCTATTGCCGTTTTAATTTCTGATATTTCTTCTTCTTGTTTTGAACCTCTTAAATTTGTAACTATATCAAGAGAATTTAAAATATTTATAGTAGGGAACTGTTTTTTTATCCAATGAGCTATTTTCTTATATTCATCATATGATTCAAATGGGTCCGTATAATAAGAAACTATGTAAACAGAATCTGGTCTGTCTGCTGAACATAATTTTTTTGCAAATTGATTTATAAATTCATTTCTGTTTAAAACAGATTGAATTCCTGAAATATTTATTGCTTCTTCTTTTTTTAAAAGTATCCCATACCATTTTTCAAAAAATTCATCAACAGGTGGTATAAAAAGTTGTTCCGTAACTTCGCCTCTAATTTTATTTATAACCAAAACCATATCTTCTCTATCTATTCCAGTTAAATAAAAGAAATTTCTATCCACTGAAAAAGCATATTCTTCATCTGCACTTTGTCTTGGTGCTTTACCTGAGAAAAATACAGCAGTTGAATATTCTTGCATTTGTGATGCAAACTTGGCTCTGTTATTTATAAAAAAACTTGATTTCATTATTTTTAATTCCTCCATTTATTTTTTTATATTATAATTGTTTCCCAAAAATTCATTTATGCCACAACAATATTTTGGTTTCCTGCTTATCTACCGAAGTGAGGAATTTTTTATTCTTCCCAATCTTTAGATCTTTGCACTGCTTTTTTCCAACCATTATATAGTAAATTTCTTTTATCTTCATCCATTTCTGATTTAAACTTTCTGTTTATGCTCCAATTTTGAGATATTTCTCCTTTTGATTTCCAAAGTCCAACAGCTAATCCAGCTAAATAAGCTGCACCAAGAGCTGTTGTTTCAGTAACCTCAGGTCTTTCAACATTTACATTTAAAATATCTGATTGAAACTGCATGAGAAAATTATTTGCTGTAGCTCCTCCATCAACTTTTAAAGCTGTTAAATTAATTCCTGAATCGTCAATCATAGCATTTATTACATCCTTTGTTTGATAAGCAATGGATTCAAGTGTTGCTCTTATAATATGATTTCTGTTTGCTCCCCTTGTTAATCCTAATATAGCACCTCTTGCATACATATCCCAATGTGGCGCACCTAATCCTGTAAAAGCTGGTACAACGTATACACCGTTTGTATCATTAACCTTATTTGCAAAATATTCTGAATCAGCAGAATCATTAATTAGTTTTAATTCATCCCTAAGCCATTGAATAGCTGCTCCTGCTACAAATATGGAACCTTCCAAAGCATATTCTACTTTTCCATCCAATCCCCATGCTATTGTAGTTAAAAGTCCATTGTGAGATGTTACCATTTTTTCTCCTGTGTTCATAAGCATGAAACATCCCGTACCATATGTATTTTTTACCATACCAGCTTGAAAACATCCTTGACCAAAAAGTGCAGCTTGTTGATCCCCAGCTATTCCTGAAATTATAATTTCTTCACCAAATAATTCTTTATTTGTGTTTGCATAAATTAAAGATGAAGATATAACTTCAGGTAAAATACATGTAGGAATGCCTAAGTATGTTAAAATTTTTTCATCCCACTTTAATTGCTTTATGTTATAAATCATTGTCCTTGAAGCATTTGAATAATCAGTGATATGGGTTTTACCATTTGTTAAATTCCAAACAATCCAAGTATCAATTGTTCCAAATAAAATATCACCCTTCTCTGCCTTTTCCCTAACGCCTTTTACATTGTCCAAAATCCATTTTATTTTAGTTCCAGAAAAATATGCATCGATTAATAGACCTGTATATTCTTTTATGTAATCTCCATATCCATCATTTATTAATTTGCTGCAAATATCTGCAGTTCGTCTACACTGCCAAACTATTGCATTATATACAGGTTTGCCTGTGTTTTTATCCCATAAAACAGTTGTTTCTCTTTGATTTGTAATACCTATGCAAGCTATATCTGACGGATTTAAACCTGATTTGCTTATAGCATCTTTAGCCGATGAAAGTTGAGTTTCCCAAATTTCCATTGGATCATGTTCTATCCAGCCTGCTTTAGGATATATTTGAGTAAATTCTTTTTGAGATGAACTAATAATTGTTCCATTTCTATCAAAAATAATAGCGCGAGAACTTGTAGTTCCTTGGTCCAATGCAAGAACATAATTTTTTCCCATATAATTCTCCCTGTGAATTTTTTATGTATAATAAATTATATAACTGAAAAACTAAATAATCAATGTTATTTCGTAATAAATTCATTTATTTACTAAGCTTGATTTAGTAGAAAATTAAGTATATAATATTGTTATAAAAATAACAAAATATTATCATAAAAATAACAAAATATTATCATAAAAATGTGAGGATTGATATGTCAAACGAATCATTAAAAAAATCTATTTCATTTATAGAAGCATTAGCAATTGTAGTCGGAACGATAATTGGTTCCGGTATATTTCTTAAATCAGGAATAGTTCTGCAAAATTCAGGCTCTGTAACACTGAGCATTTTAGCTTGGGTTGTTGGAGGTATCATTACATTAGCATCAGCACTATCCATAGCTGAAATTGCATCAGCAATTCCAAAATCAGGTGGATTGTACACTTATTTAGGTGAACTATATGGAGAAAAATTTGGTTTCTTATTAGGATGGGTGCAAACTATAATTTCATATCCTGCTTCAGTAGCTGCACAAGCAATTGCATTTACTACATATGCTGGATTTTTTATACCATTGAGTAGTTTTGAACAAAAAATATTAGCTATATCTATTTTGTTATTTATTCTTATTATGAATATAATTGCAACAAAATTTGGGGGAATAATTCAAACTGCTGCAACTGTAGGAAAATTAATTCCTGTAGCTGCAATAATATTTATGGGTCTTACTTCAAGCTCGCCTCTTGATTTTAGCGGCTTAGATGCAACTGTAAAAGGAGCTGGTTTTGGAGCAGCTATATTAGGAACATTATGGGCATATGATGGATGGATAAATGTTACAAATATGGCTGGCGAGCTTAAAAACCCAACAAAAGATTTACCAAAGGTAATTTCAGCAGGAGTTATATTTGTAATAATAGTTTATTCTATATTTAATATTGCAATATTTAAAATACTTCCTTTAAATGAAATAGTTTCTTCAAAAACGCCTGCATCAGATGCAGCTCAAGCTCTGTTGGGAAATGCTGGAGGAGCATTTATTACAGCAGGTATCATGGTTTCCGTATTTGGTGCATTAAATGGTTATTTAATGACAGGAGCTCGAATTCCAATGGTTATGGGTGAAAGAAAAGAACTTCCATTTTCAAATATAATCAGTAAAGTAAATCACAGATTCAAAACTCCAGCAAATTCTTTAATACTGGAAAGCATAATTGCTGTAATTTACATTCTATCAGGTACATTTAATACTATTACAGACTTACTTATATTTGTTCTTTGGATTTTCTTTACAATGGGCGTTTTTGGCATATTTAAGCTTAGAAAAAATTTCCCTATGGATAAATCAACTTATAAAGTTCCTTTATATCCAATAACACCAATAATCGGTATAGTTGGAGGCATTTATATTTTGTTTAGCACAGTTATGGATACTCCTATAAATTCATTAATTGGAATTGGTATTACTCTTTTAGGTCTTCCTGTTTATTACTATGTTAAAAAGAAATAAAGAAATATTAAAAATAACAAATATTTTATGATAAATTACCCAGCATTGTCAAAATGTTGGGTAATTTTTATAATTTAATAAAGCATTTGTTATTTTTAGTTAATATTGATTTTATTTCCAAAATAAGGTATTATTAAATTAAATAATCTATTAGGAGGATTACATGAAAAAAATCATTTTTACTCTCAGCTTATGTATGATGTTAGTCTTTTCATCAGTTCAAGCCTTTGCTGATGAAATAATTGTTAACATCGATTCAGAACAAGTTGAATTTAATGAACAATCTGGGAAACCTTTTGTGGATGCAAATTGGAGAACTCAAGTTCCATTTAGGCAAACATTGGAGAAATATGGTGCAACCGTAGAATGGAACCAAGAAAAACAAATTGCCATAGCAACTAAGGATGGTATAACTGTAGAAATTCCTATTGGAACTAATTACATTATAAAAAATGGCGAAAAATTAACTAATGATACAACATCTTTAATAGTTAATAACCGAACTTACTTGCCAATAAGAAAAGTTATTGAAGCATTTGGTTCAGAAGTTCAGTGGGATAGCTCAGTTAATACTGTTGTTATTACAAAAGAACCATTTGATGTAAAAGCTATTTTATTAAAAGCTAATGAAAAATCATATGCTTGGAAAAATTACGATGGAAAAATATTAATCGATATATTAATGCCTTTGCCAGATGGTCTTGGAAATGTTCAAAACATGAAAATGAAAATGGACATGGACGCTACAGTATTTGTTGAACCTATGAAAATGAAAATGTCAGCTATAATGGATGCTGATATTATGGGAGAAAAAATTTCGCAACCTATAATGGAAATGTATTTGACCGCAGATGATACGACATTTGCAACTTATATGGGAATGTATGATCCATCCGGTTTATTAACTTGGCAAAAGTCAATAATGGAAGACGAGTCATTCGCTTCGCTATTTAAATTAAGTAGAGATTCATCTGCTCAAATGGATGAAAAATATATTAAAGATGTAAAATATTTTGGTAAATATAAAGACACAGCAGGAAATACATTATTAAAAATACAATATGCTATGTCTGGTGAAATATATAAGGTCGTATTAGGAACTTATTTACAAGAATTATCCCAATCTACTAATGAGTCAGATATAATGGCTGCTGAAATGTTAAAAAATATTGGAGATATTCAACTAATATCTTATATTGATGAAAAATCTGGAGAATTAGTTAAATATGAATTTGATTTAAGTAAAATTTATAGTTCCATATTTGGTTCACTTTTAGGAATGGATGGAATGGAAGGAATGACCGCTGAAGACCTTGCAGTACTTCAAAGTATGCAAGCTAAAATGGTTATGGAAATACACCATATAAATACAGCTACAGATTTTGTAATTCCAAAAGAAGCTTTAAACGCTCCTGAAATTGATTTAATGGAACCTGTAGAAACTGAAGTACAATAAAATTCAATAAAAAAATTGCCGGTTAAACATTTTTAATCGGCTTTTATATTATAATTAACACTATTTAAATAGTCATAGCACTTTTCCCTAATAAACTCAATATCATCAAATTTATCAGGATTGGCTTTGCCCTTTATATCAGCTATGTTTAGTTCAAACATGTCACTTAATCTATTCACACCCACATCATTAATAAATTTTTTAAGCCCTTCTAAAGTATTAATATTTTTTATGTCCTTTATATAATGATACCTGATTAAAATTTTCACATCTTCTATAAAATCATTATCATAACCAAGTCTTTTAAGAATTTCTTCGCTTTTTTCTGATGATTTTATATGATGCCCATAAAAATGACCGCGACCTTTTGTATCTAAAGTAAAACAATCGGGCTTACTTATATCATGTAATAGAGCTGACATTCTTAAATTTAATTTTGGCTCAATATTATCTACAACAGCCAAAGTATGATCTAAAACATCTTTGTCATGATAAGGCGTGTGTTGATCAAATCCCTTTAATTTTATTAATTCAGGAATATATTTTTCCATTTCTTTATTTTCAATTAATTCATAAATATATTTTGATGGCTTAGATTTAAGCAATATTTTATTTAATTTTTCTTGATACATTATAACCTCTATAAATATTTTATTTGTCCACAATTTCTGACGTATTATTTAATATTATAAACAAAATTATTATACTACCTTAAAAAGGATTTTAAAACACTTTTATTATGATGATAAATAGTGTATAATTTATTCACAATATTATTTGGATGGTGAATAAATGCAAAAGCTTAGTGCAAAAATTTTACTTAATACGTTTATATTAATGTTGGTTTTAAGTATTAATATTTACGGTATAACATATGACAAATCCAATCACAATGAACTTGAAAATAAAATAGAAGAAGAACTTTTTTTATCCAAATCTTCAATTGAAATACATTACTCAGGCTCCATATCAATTGAAAGTTTGCAACAATTAGTAAAAAACGTATTAAATGACAATCCTTATTTAAATTCAACAGTAAATTCTTTTCAGTTAAACATTACATACACATCAAGCTATGCTTGTGATATTGTAATTAAACCAGATTATTTGTTATCTAATTATGAAAAAACAGAAACACATAAAAAAATACATGAAATATTAACTGAAATAATTAAACCTAACATGAATGATCACGAAAAAGTAAAAGCAGTTCATGACTATATTGTTTTACATGGTCAATACGATGAATCATTTACTTATTATTCAAACTATGATTTACTTTTTTTAGGAAAATCTGTATGCAATGGATATGCGCTGTTGACATATGATATGTTAACAGAACTCAATATTCCTGTTAAACTCGTATTTGGAAATGGAAATTCACAAGCACATGTATGGAACATGGTAAAATTAAATGGTTATTGGTTCCACCTTGATTCTACTTGGAATGATCCAACGCCTAATAAAATAAACGAAGTTTCATATAATTATTATATGCTAACAGATCAAGAAATTTTAGAAGACCACACAATTGATGCAGGTCAAAATTTAGAAAATGCTAATACAAAATATTCAGAACATTTAAAAAGTTTGTCTTCATCTATAGATGGTTACAAATATGCTGCTCTTTTGATTG
Organism: Firmicutes bacterium UBA6132; assembly: GCA_002435835.1. The sequence goes on along the minus strand of DIVM01000128.1, from coordinate 15,256 downwards.
AAACTGAATTGGATGTTTACAACAAAGAAAATACTGCTTCAACAACTAACGAATTAAAAGATATTTTAAATAAAAAAATTCAATTTAATCCTTCAAAAATTTCTGTTAGAATAAATAGCTCTGTTTCAGAAAATGAAATATTAAATTCAATATCAAATTTATATAATTATGATTTTATTTCAAAAATTAATTATTATCCACTTGAAAAAGATAATACAGGTTATTTTAATATTTTAAAATTAATCATCAGTTATAACAAAACACCTGATAAAATAATTACAGATTTTTCAAACAGCATTTATAATTTAAATGATACTGTTAATTTCAATGTATATGCTGTTTATGGAACTAATAAAATAAATATTACTAAAAATGTTTTTATATATCCTTTAAATAAAAATTTCATAAATGCTACAGGTAATACTTTAACATTTAATGATGCAGGTAGCCAAAATTTAAAATTTGAATACAAAGGCAAAACTACAACAACAAATATTACAGCCATTAATTCAAAAGGGCTCGAATATATAACAAATAAAAAGCCATACAATTATGTAAATGTCAAAATATTTAATAGCTATATTGATTTTAGCATCATTAATCAATGGCCCATTATAGAAAACGGAAGAACATTAGTACCCCTTAGGGCTGTATTTGAAGTATTAAACTGCGATGTAAAATGGGACACTGAAAATAATAGCGCTATAATATCAAAAGGTAATACTATGATTGTAATTCCTGCTAATAAAAAAACTGTATACGTCAACAGCAAGCCAATGAGTTTAGATGTACCAGCTAAAATAATAAATGGAAGAATAATGGTACCATTAAGATTTATTAGCGAATCAATAAATAAATCAGTTATTTGGGATGATGCAAATAAAACTGTTTTAATATATTAAATAGTTCCATAAAAAATAGGTTAACCAGTATTTAAAAACTGGCTAACCTATTTTATTTTTATATTACTGCGCTACTTTACCTTTTAACACTTCAACTGCTTTTTGAAGCTGAACGTCTGTATCATAATATTCATAACCATAACCTTTAACATCTTCAGGAAGTTCAATTTTTATATCAGGTTCAATACCTATTCCATGAATATTAACACCATTAGGAGTGAAATATTCTGAAACAGTCATTTTAATTCCTTCGCCGTCTTTTCCAAATCTTTGAACTCTTTGAACAATTCCTTTACCAAAGGATTTTGTTCCTATTAAAGTAGCTCTCTTTGTATCTTTTAAAGCACCGGACATAATTTCTGACGCGCTAGCACTTCCGCCATTAATCAATAAAACTATTGGAATATCTTCCTTGTCTGCATCTGATTTATAATATTCCATTTCTCCAGCTTTTGTTTTAGTATAAGTGACTACACCTTCACCTAAAAATTTGTCAGTTATGTCTACTGTTGCATCAATTATGCCACCTGGATTATATCTTAAATCTATAACTAAAGATTTCATTCCTTTAGATTTCAGTTCATCATATGCAATATTAAAATCTTCTGCAGTTTGCATATCAAATGTAGAAATTCTTATATATCCAGTATTACTTTCAAGCATTGTCTGTTTTATAGTTTTAATTCTTATTTTTTCTCTGTTAACAACTATATCAAATGTATTATGCTTGCCTTCTTTATCAGTTCTTAAAACAGTTAAAGTTACGCTTGTTCCAGGCATACCTTTCATTATATTAACAGCTTCATCAATTTGCTTTGCAGTATATTCTGTTCCGTTAATACGAATAATTTTATCCCCTGTCTTAAGACCAGCTTTTTCAGCTGGAGTATCCTCTATTGGAGATACTATCATAATTTTATCATCTTCACTTGCAGTTATGTAAACTCCAATGCCCTCATAAGAACCTTCTGTATCTTGCATTAAAGCATTAAAATCTTCTTTAGTTAGAAATTGTGTATAAGGATCTCCCAGTGCTGCAAGAGTACCTTCTAAAGCACCTTCGAGCATTTTATTTTCATCAGCTTCGTATAAAAAATTTTCTTTCGCAATTTCCATTACACTTTCTTGTTTAGCATATTTTTCATACACTTTTGACATTTCATTATATGCTTTTTCTGAAACAACTACATTTTTTCCTACGCGTACCGATATTACATTACCAATAGTAAAAGTCAGCGCTGCAGTAACAATTACAGCTATTAATACTGTTAGAAGATGCTTTTTCCTTGATATCATATAATCACTCCCGATAATTAATGTTAAGAATACTTTTTCTTATAAACTATTTATATGCTATGACATTCTAATTTATCCTATTTAATTAACATTCTTAAATTACATGCATATTATAAATATTTAATCTTAAAGCAAGGCAAAATAGCTTGCTGCACAATAATAATATTATAGCACAATAATTACAACTGCAATAGTTTTTTAAAATATTTTTATTTTCAATAAAATATATTGTAAATTTTACGTAATTGTAATATACTTTTTAAGTAATATATCTTGGACCATTAGCTCAGCGGATAGAGTGCTAGACTTCGAATCTGTGTGTCATTCAATTATATAAATCTTATACAAATATTGAAAACACTATGATTGCTTTATTTATTGTAGAGCATTTTTTGTGGGTTTTACACCATTTCTGCAACAAATCTGCAACCGCAGTTTTTTGTACCTATGAAGCAATATTTACATGACCTAATTAAAAATTATTATATTATCTATTTCTATATCAATAGCTCAATTTATAGAAAATGATGAATGGGGTTTTGGCAAAGAAAATAATCATAGTATGAGTATGATAGATAGCTAAAATGAAAAGAATAAAAACATATTGAATACTATTAAAATTTGTAGTACAATTTAATAACAAATAAACTTTGGACCATTAGCTCAGTGGATAGAGTGCTGGTCTTCGAAACCAGGCGCCAGGGGTTCGAATCCCTTATGGTCCACCAAACATAAGCCTTGCAATTTAATTATTGCAAGGCTTTTAATTTAAACTTTGAATTTTGTCTACTATGTATAAAAAATAATTATAAAAAGATTAAGATAATTTATGAACTACGCATTACGAGTAGTAAGTTCTGTCTTTTTTTGTTGTTTTATATAGTGTTATCTTGAATTGTAGAGCGTTATAATTTATTGAAATCAAGCCCTTTTTTATATCATAATAAATAATGTTGTGTTATTATTTACCTTTAAATATTATTAAATGTTATCATTATTGCGGATGCGTTGCGGATTGGTTGCGGATGTTTCATTTAGTCCTAACGTTGCAATTACATAACATATATTGTATAACTCATGTTAATATTATAATTCTTTACCCATAAATGTAAAGTTATTTTTTGTTTGTTCTATATACACTGCTGTCTGCATCGAATTCAACAACAGTAAAACCTGGTTTTTATTTGAAAAGTAAAAAAGCAGGATTGCTCCAACACATAGTCATATAATAATGAAAACACACATATGAATGCTTGTTTTCATTATTATGTAGAGTTATACTACCATTCTTCTCCATATGTTGTAGTGTCATCATAATCATGGTCGTCATCGCCATCGTTACAACTAAAATTTACTTTTTTTAATTTTACCAATTTCATTTTCCATCACCACCATTTTAATTTACTTTGTCCATATCATGGATGTTTTTACTATTATATCATATATCTATGATAAGTACATTTTTTACATATATTTTGATTCTAAATATATTCGTAGATTATTGTAATAGCTATTTAATTTTGTCATAAAACAGCTACCTCAAAATGCCATAATCAGCTCTTGATGTTGCCAATTTTAAATATTTTCTTTAGACAATTAAATTATTGACAGCAGGAACCCAATTGATATGTAATCCAAGCTTAGAGGCAGGATCCACTATCTAATCAAAAGGCGGACCAGATGCTATAACCTGCGGCACTATGTGCCAGCCTAACATATCAATTCCCTACTGTAAATAAATGAAATGCCGTCAAAAATATTTTACGGAAGTTCTCCTTCGATAACCAGTTTTAACATGTGATCATCAACTAATTTTCTAGCTCATTGTGCTGCGTACAGAAGGCAATGAGTACAAAGTTTGTTGACAGCTCTTACTGAACCTGCAGAATATTTAAATATTTCATCTACAGCTTTTTCAGTGAAAACCTCATGACTGCACTTAGCATAATCCATATGCCTTTGTATATATTCACCAATCTGTGAACGATCAAGCTGCGGCAGCTCGCATTTAATATAAATTGTTAATCCGTAATTTACAACTATTACGAAACAATCAGCGAATGTATTGTAACCTTGTAATAGAGGTTTACATCTGCTTTATAGATTTGCTTTTATGTAATCATCCACTTCTATTATCCAATTGTTACGGTCTTCCTTAGTCATACATCTTGCTATAGGTCTTTGATAATACCCTTATAAGCATTTTTTTCATTATACTACAATTTCTATTATATGGAAACGATTATTTATTAAAATGACCAGAGTTGAAATAACTCTGGCTTATCTCTGATATTAACTTATATTATCCTCGCTTGTCTTTATCAAAGGCAACAATCCAATTCTTCTGACATTTCGTCGATTTTTAATTTAAATCTATCTAAGTCTTTACATCTATCAGTGAAATTCTTAGATTCATTATATCTTTCTTCATCTATGAATATTTTAGCTTGTTCTTTATAAGAACATTTCAAAGAATCAATATCCTCCTTAAAGCAATCAATATCCTCAAAAATCATATTTAATATTTTATTCTCTCTACCCATTTGCTTTCCCCCAACTTTAATTAATAATATCTATATTAAGATTTTCTCTTAATATAGCCGAATTGATACTGAGATCTATTTATTATATCCTTAAGAACGTTACCGGAACTTTCAACAATAAAATCTTCTGCACACAGTTTATCGAAAGGTTTTAGATTTTTAACTTTAATCCATATTTTATTATTATTGTTTCTCCATTCTGATGGTGTATAATTCATATCAGGTGAACAGACACCTTCCTTATCTGATTTAATATCAATAACTTCTCCCTTAAAAACAATATCATTGATTTTATCTATTCCTTTTCCTACAGCAAAATAAATCTCAACAATATTATTTTTTTCAATTTCTTCCAAAAATAAAAGTCTTTTCTTTTCTGACATTCCTTTTGCTAATGAATCTGTTGAGAACCAAACGCTACCTTTATTTATACAAAATTCTTGGTAGATTTTTAATGTTTCAATACCATTATATTTGCCCGATGATTCTTGTCCTAATTTCATGAAAATAGCAATCTCAAAAGTATTAAATTTTGATATGGAATTTTGTTTACTGCCTTCTTTCAAAATTTTATCATTTTTTTCACGTTCGTTAATAATTGCTTTCTGTTGACCAGTTAAATTGCGCGTACCATAATTAAATGTCATTAATCTCACCTTCCATACTTGAATAATAATTTAATAAATAAACCTGCAATTTTTCGTATAATATTATTTTAATCCAACACTATTTTCATAGCAGGTAACGTTTGCTATAATTGTATCACTAATTATTTCCATATACAACATTATATACCTTTATTTTTATAACAAAAAAACTGACTACATTTACTGGTCAGCTTTCTATTCTTATCAAAACTTGTGTTTTGCAACTATTCCCACTCAATGATTATTTAATTTTCATTTATTTTTTTCATTGATTTTACTGTCTTTCATGTTTTTATTATTTTTATTTTCATCAATAATATCAGGCTTCAAAAATAATATGTACGAATTGTGTACGCATAATTTCTTATATCAATTGCTTTTTCAGATAATGTATCATTATTTTCTTTCCCTTTCAGATTGCATTTCGAGTAAATCCTACTCTCCACTAAAATTAGGGGATATGAAACTTTTTAAATATCAAAATTGGATAGTTATTGATAAAATTGTGAAATAACAGTATCAGCTAAATCATCATATGTTATTATTTCTAAATTATTGTAATCAGCTTTTATTTCTATCCATTCATCAGATTCAAAATCATTACGTCTACCTATTATTAAATATCGTTTTGGTTTATATACTTTAAAACCATATCTGCCTTCAAACCATTTTCTATTATTAGGGTCATCAAAATAGATTGCATATACTCTGGTTTGTGCTATATATGTATTAAGTTCAGAACTAAAATGCTCACGATTATTCTTTCCTACAATTGACTTAGATTTCATATTTGGGAGCTTAAATTCTATGATATCAGCATATCCATTCGCACGCAAAACAAAAAAGTCAGGTTTAATATTATCTCTTTTCTCACTTTGCCATTCACAAAGAACTTCTTCATATATACCAGTTCCCATAAATCCCATATTCAGAATAAATTTATTCTCATCACGGGCTAAAAAGGACGTGATTTCTGGCTCTGAATAGTTTGAATCTCCGAAAAACTCAATAAACCTATTAATTTGCGGCAATTTACTAAATTTAAAATCATTTGGTTTTGGATACTCATAAAACATATCTTGATACCATAATCTATCATATACAGCTAAATCGAATCTCATTTCATCTAATTCGCCTTCATCTGGTTCGTTATAATAATATGGCAGAAAATCAATCCACTTTATTATTCTAGTTTTCAAGTCTCCTTTTTGCTCATCAAAAAATCTACAATTAATAAGACGAACAAATTGATTATCTGCAATGTTAAGACCTGTTGAATTAAAGCTCATAACACTATCTTGAGCTGCAAAATTCCATTTTAAATCAATCAATTTGTCCATACCAGCATTTGTGGGAATAATAAGATCTTCATACACATCAGAAAGCAAGGGAAGACTTACGTTGCTTGTCCCATCATATCTAAACCCTATAATCTTTTCAATAAATTGTTTTGTGGTTAATTTTTCCTTTGTGAAATCTCTAACCGTTATTTCACATTGAGAAACTGTTTCAAAATCTGTTTTGTATGGATTTCCACAGTATTCGATAGCAATGAATTTTTGACCAAAGTAGATTACCATGGACTCTGGATTAAGTAAAAAACAATTTACATCTTTGTGGTCAATGTTATTTTCTTTGATATAACTACACATTCTAGTCCAATATACTTCTGATATAGATGATAGTAATTGGCATACTAAATTCCCATATATTTCTCTGTCATTCATAATAATCATTCCTTTGAAAATTTTTTTCCACTACAAATTCCTATTTATCGGTATTATAATAAATAATAATATTTGTAAATTAATACAATTGTGACGTAATAAAATATCCGTAATAACGAAAATAAATTTAAACAAACACCTCAGTTTCAGATTATAAACATAATGGGAAGTTCACCTTTGAAAACATTTACTCAAACAATCTTTTTTCTTCTTTAATTGTATGTCTTTTGGAATGTACTCAACTTATGCTTAAATGTGCCTTTCCAAGTTGAATAACTTCTGATGTCTAGTTCAATTTCAGATTTAGTTGGTAGCTGTGGAATTGTTGAAGTTCCTCCATCATGCTCTGTTATAGAATATCTACTAAATAGATTTAAAAGAAAATCAACGTCTGCTTGTTCAGTAACTATGTAACTTGATAAATTGCCTTTTTTTAAATGTATGTTTTTACTAAAACGTTCATAGGTTTTGTTAGATAAAACTTCTTCAACAGACCGCTCTAATAACATTCGAAATCTTTTACGTGCCGAATCAAGTTTGGTTTCTCTTCCGTGTGCATCATTCAAATCAAGTGCATCGTGTTCACTCAAAATTCTTTTAATTGAATCAATCCTTTCTTGAACGTTTTTAGCCAAGTATGGAATTTCATCTGTTACAATGCCGCTTATACCATTGTATTTGTCGATACCAATTATTTTACAATCTGTTGTTGTAATTGTTTTATGCGTATCTATAAGCAAACGCAAGAATGATAAGTCGTGAGTGAAAACTACTATCTGTCGGTTTTGTGATAACTGAATAATTTTTCTTGCAATTAAGTCTCTATAATCCATATCTAAAGATGTAACAGGGTCGTCAAATATTATAGTATTCAAACGGCTATCAATAGTACATTCTGCTAAGAAGTTTGATAAAGCAATAATTTTTTGTTCGCCTTCACTCATAATTGAATTTATTGATTCATCGATGCCATTTAAACCACATCTTTGATATGTATGCCCTTGACTTGTTCTTGTTCTTGAAATCTCAACTTTACTGGCTAAATCTCTATTGAAGAAGTTAAGATGTGAAACAAATTCTTGGTGTTGCAAATTCACGGCTTGGGCTACCATTAACTCGCCAATTTTTCGTGATATTCCAGTTGTTGCAAGTTGCGATTGACACCGAATTATCCATTGTTTGTAAACGAACTCGTCAAAGTATTGAAGAATTGTAGATTTGTTGTTGAATAAAAATTCTTTGGCGTTAAGTTCGTTCAGTTCGGTAATTAAAGCATTTCTATTTTGCAAAAGTTGGTTGTTCCTATCAATCTCTGAATCAATGCTTGAAAGTATAGCCATTATGCTTGGTGTCAGAGTTTGTAAATTGATGTTTAATTCACCACCGTTGTACAAAAATGCAATAACTGAACTTCTGAATGTAGCGATCGAATTAAAAAACTCATTATAGTTGTCTCTAAAATTTAGTATTAATTGGTCTAATTCTGCAAGATTTTCAATTGGCGGAACGACTAATAAGTTGTATGAGTCTATTTTTTGCTGAATTGTTGAGTTAATTGAATTTAACTGTGTAGAAACATCATTTAACACAAATTGATTGAATGTTGTCAATCTTTGTTGTGCTGCTTCGTCAAGTTCTTGTTGACATAACACGCATTTTTCCAATGAAACTAAAGACGGAAAATTTTGACCGTCGGAAAGATTTGAACTATTGGCATAATTTTTTGCAGCCTCCCACAATGTTCGCCAAGGATTTGTTCCAAACCCTTCTAACGTGTTTACATTTTGTAGTTCTGCTGTAGCAATTTGATATGCTTGGTTTACGCTTTCAAAAGCTCTTCTATTTCCTATTAATTCATTTATATTTTGTTCGTTGAATAATGCTTCAATTTGTGCTATTTGTTGTGTGTAGGCGTTAATTCGTGTTCGTTGATTAGTTAAGTTTATAATATTTTGTTGAGGATTTTGGGCTGTTGTTAAGGTTGTAAGTTCTTGTTTTCTGTCTGTGTCTGTTTGGGTGAATTGAATTTGCAAATCAACATCAGCATGTTGTAAATTTTCTATTGTTCCATACCATTGAGCTACATTTGTTTGAAGCAAATTTTGTGGTAATGTAGGTTTTGGTGTATTGTATGGAGCAATTGACAAGTCAAATTCTTTATTAATTCTTGTATAAGTTGAAATCAATTTTTCTAAAATATCAATTCCAACAGGTTTATATTCTGTAGAATTTTCGTTGTTGATGTAAACATTACCACAGTCGCTATCAAAAACAAAAATTGAATTGAGAATAGGGTTGCTTGGGCTGTTTTCAGTCCAAGTAAATAGAACATTTACACCATTTCTTTCAACATCAAAATCAACTTGTTGTGGGCTTTCAGATGGATTAAAAACGTTTTTCATTAATGTAACGCTTGGATTTCTACTCCAACAAAGCTTTCTCAAAATACGTGAGTAGCTTGATTTTCCAGAGCCATTACTTCCATAAACAACAGTCAAACCCGTATTAGAAAACTGCAAACTACCTTGTTTATGCAAAGCACAAATGTTTATTGGATTACTAAGACTAATTAATCTTGGATAATCTCCATTTACTGCAGCTGTTGTAGGAATGTGAGTATTGTCAAGCGGAATCGCATTTATAGTAATCGTCGAGTCGCCACATTCTTTTTTCACTAATTGAACAAGTTCTTCAATATCATTTTGTGTAAGTGCTGATGATGTGATAAGTCTTCTTAGTGCATCTTGAACAAATGCTTGCCTGCCTTGCGACCAATTTAAAATTTCTTCATAAATCGACATTATCTAAAGTCCTTTCTTTTGTTGTTTACTGGTTATTGTATTTATACTTAATGTTACATTTCTGTGTTTCTGTTATTCCAGAGCTTTATTGTATCCGCTAATAGTTGCTAGTTTGAGAGCGTTTAGCGTAGTCGTCGGATGTGTACTAAGGTTATGGGGTGGCGAAAATATGACCACACTGAAAACCATATTAGTTACGTTATCAAGCTGTTCTCTATTAATAATTCATTAAAAACCTACTCTCAACTTCCCATTATTGCTATAATAGGTAACTATATAAACCATTAAAATCCTGTATATCGATATAATAACAATTGTTAATCCGTAATTTACAACTATTACAAATATATCAATGAATGTATTGGTAACCTTGTAATAGAGGTTTACATCTGCTATATAAATTTGCTTTTATGTAATCACCAACTTCTATTATCCAATTGTTACGTTCTTCCTCAGTCATACATCTTATTAGAGTTCTTTGATAATACTCTTATAAGCATTTTTCTACATTATACTACATTTTCTATTTTATGGAAACAATTATTTATAAGAATGACCAGAGTTGAAATAACTCTGGCTTCTCTCTGATATTAACTTATATTATCTTCGCTCGCCTTTATTAAAGGCAACAATAGTATATGCTTGTATATTTTTTGTGTTACCCGATTTAATAACCTAATTATTATGAACAAAATCTGCATTTTGCGACATTAACTTCATTTTACAATAAATTTATTAGGAAAAGCTGTTTTCAGACAAGATAATGATTTGAATTTTTTTCCATTTAATGACGTAATTTTACGTCATTAAATACCATATATAAAGTAGTGGACCTTTATTCACTACTTTTATGCTGTTAGTTCTAAATTGTTTATACTTGTTATTCTGTTCAAAATTTTCTTGCTCAACTTTTTAATAATCACAATTGAGCTTTTCAACTCAATTAACTCCCTACCACTGCTCCAATTTGCAATGTAACCAAAACTAAATTCACTTGTATCCAGCCTTAATGCAAAACATACAACAAGTAGTAGAATGTTTTTATATTTATATCATTATCAGCACACCATTTAACTGCAGGATTCCACGCTGCTTCTGCATTCCTGATAATTTGCGACCACTTCTGTTGATTCATCGCATGGATAATCTTCTTCATGTTCATGAGTTATACTCCTTTCGACTTTCTTAGTCTATTACGATCTCCAACTATCTCTAATTGGACTTCATTGGAGTATTATCTCATTTTATATTTTTCCTGTAAATATACCGACAGGTTTGACGCTTACCTTTTAACAATAGAAATCCTTATATTTTTAACTTGGATAATATTAAGGTTTATTTTATATTTATAAATATTTATTTAAATATAAATATCAGAATAAAGAATTAATCAAACAACTCAATGAAAATAAAGATATTAAACAAGTGTCATTTTAAAATCAGATATAGAAAAGTCTAAGGGGCTGTGCCACATATTTTATAAGATTATCATATGTTTTTTTAAAAAACAAAAAAGAACAGGGCATCTTAAAATACTCTGTTCTTTCAACTCATTTATTAACTTAGTGACATTGGTCATTTGGGGTCTATTTAATTTTATTTTTAATTGTTAAAGTTCTCGCATATACCATTTGAAATTTACAAGGTGTGGAGCTCTTCTAAATTTCTAAAGTTCCATTGAAAGTTCAAATGATTTTCTTTCAATGGTTGAAAACATTGAAATATTAAGATCAGAATAATTTAATAAGTTAATGACCGGCATGTTTGCACTCTTGCTACACCAATTCTTATAGCTTCCTTAGCTACAGCATTCGCAACTACCTCTGCGATTCTCTTATCAAGAGGATTTGGTAGTATATTATTAGGAGATAAAGATTCTCCTGGAACCATATTAGCAATAGCTAATGCTGCTTCTATTTTCATTGAGTTAGTTATCTCCTTTGCCCTAACCCTTAAAGCTCCTTTAAAAACTCCTGGGAATGCAGAAAGATTATTAATTTGATTAGGAAAATCTGAACGTCCAGTGCCTACTACTAATGCTCCACCTTTTTTAGCTTCTTTAGGCATTATTTCCGGTATAGGATTTGCCATTGCCATTATTATACTTTTTTCTGCCATTGTTGCAACCACTTCTGCTGTTATAAGATTTGGTCTAGATACTCCAATAAATGCGTCTGCTCCAACCAATACTTCTTTTAGACTTCCTTTTAAGTTGTTTTTATTAGTTATTTTAGCTATTTCGGATTTTATGCTGTTTAAGTTAATATCATTTCCATTTATTACACCTTTAGAGTCACATATTATGACATTTACAAATCCCATATCAATAAGTAATTTTGTTACTGCTATACCGGCCGCTCCTGAACCATTAACAACTATATTCATATCCTTTTTATTTTTGCCTACAACTTTTGCTGCGTTTATCATAGCTGCACATGTAATAATTGCTGTACCATGCTGGTCATCATGAAAAACTGGTATGTCACATATTTCCTTCAATCTTTTTTCGACTTCAAAACATCTAGGTGCTGATATATCTTCCAAATTGATGCCACCAAAGCTTTTAGATATAAGGGCAATCGTATTAACAATTTCGTCAACATCTTTAGAATTTATGCATATTGGAAAGGCATCTATGTCTGCGAACTCTTTAAATAAAACACATTTACCTTCCATAACTGGCATTGCAGCACTAGGTCCTATATCACCTAATCCTAATACTGATGTTCCATCGGTAATTACAGCTACTAAATTATGTTTTCTTGTTAGATCATAAACCTTATCTTCATCTTTTGCAATTTCTAAACAGGGTATTGCTACACCAGGTGTGTATGCTATAGATAGATTCTCTATTGTATCTAACCTAGTTCTTGATATTATCTCTATTTTACCTTTCCATTCAAGGTGTTTTTCTAAGGCTATATTATTATTCATTATTCCTCCAAATTATACCATTTCTTCGGGTTTATAATTTTATCAAATTCTGCTTCTTTTAAATGAATACCTTTGTTATGTGCTGTTTTAGCTATCACCGCAGCTTTTTCATATCCTATGAATGGATTTAAACCCGTAACTAACATCAATGATTTATCTAAGTTTTCTTTTATTTTCTCTATATTTGGTTTAATCCCATCAATACAATTATTATTAAATGAAGTAATTGCATCAGATAATAATCTAACTGATTGCAAGAAATTATAAATGGTCATAGGTAAAAAGGTTGGAAATTACCTTATGAAGCTCCAAAAGAAATTGCAGTATCATTTGCCATGACTTGGCATACTACCATTGTAAGCGCTTCACATTGTGTTGGATTCACTTTCCCTGGCATAATTGAACTACCCGGTTCATTTTTTGGGATAAATATTTCTTCTATGCCAGATCTATGTCCACTTGCAAGCCATCTCACATCATTAGCAATTTTCATTAAATCTGCCTCTAAAGCTTTAAGGAAGCCATGTGCAAATACTAAGCCATCCAAGATAGTAAGGGAATGAAATTTATTTTCTGCAGAATTAAAGTTTGTATCTAATAATGAACTAATTTCTTTTGCAGCTAATTTTCCAAAGTCCTTATGAGCATTTAATCCAGTTCCTACTGCAGTTGCTCCCAATGCAAGTTCCCTTAAACCTTCTAAAGATTGTTAAATGTTTTGTTCTCCTTTTACTAACAATGTTTCCAACCACTAATTTCTTGCGAAAATGCTATTGGTACTGCATCTTGCAAATGTGTTCTACCAGTTTTAATTATACCTTTATTCTCCACCTCTAATCTATTTAAAGTATCTTTTAATAGTATCTCTTTCCATTTTATAGCCCATATTTATTAACCCACAAACCTAAATGAGTTTAAAGCTAAATTTTACTCAGATACTTTTATAGACTTTTTGTTTCTCTTGCTTCTCATATAGACAAATGCAATAATAGCAATACTTGTAACCAACCCAGCAATATCAGTAGTTAACCCAGGTTTGATAAGTAACAATGAAACTGCACATAGCACTATACTCTCAATAATGTTAATCTTCATATTCATAATAGTTCCTTGTAGTCCGAATGAAAGCATAGTAGCTCCTACCAAAGCAGTCAATGCCGTCGTAAGTATAGAAACAAAGGATCCTTGCCATAACAACGTTGGACCATAGGCAAACATAAACGGAATTATGAAGGCAGAAATTCCTATCTTACATGCAATAAATCCAACCTCCATTGGCTTTGCTTTTGCAATTCCAGCGCCAGCATAAGCAGCTAAGGCAACAGGAGGTGTTATAGCTGAGATACATGCGAAATAAAATACAAACATATGTGCAGCCAAATTACTTAACCCCATTTGTACAAGAGCAGGCGCTGTAACAGCAGCACATATTAGATATGAAGCAGTTGTAGGCAGACCCATACCCAAAATAGTACTTGCAATCATTGTTAGTACTAACGCTAATGGTAAAATTCCCATTGAAAGTGACATAATTGCGCTTGCAAATTTTAGACCAGTTCCTGTCAAATTTATAACTCCTACTACTATTCCAGCAGTTCCGCAAGCGGCAATAATACTTACTGAGGATATAGCACCTTTGTACAGAGCATTTAAGATTCCCTTAACTCCAATTCTTGTTTCTTTTTTTAAGTATGTCACTGCAATAGCTGTAATAATTCCCCATATAGCAGCTCTGATTGGACTAGCTCCCAGAACTGAAAGCACATAAATTAATACTATAAGAGGGAGTATAAGATATCCTTCTTTTACGATAATCCTTTTAAATTCAGGAAGTTCTTCCTTCGGCATACCTTTAAGATTATACTTTACAGCTTCTAAATCAACCATAAGAAATACCGTATAAAAATATAATATTGCCGGTATTATGGACGCTTTGACTATAGTCATATATGGTACTCCAACTAATTGTGCCATTATAAAGGCAGCTGAACCTAAAATTGGCGGCATGATTTGTCCACCAGTCGAAGCAGTAGCTTCAACGGCGGCTGCAAATGCAGGGCGATAACCAATAGATTTCATCATAGGGATTGTAAAAGAACCTGTAGATACTACATTAGCTACTGAGTTACCTGATACTGTACCAAATAGTGCACTTGATATAACTGCAACTTTAGCAGGTCCACCACGCTTAGAACCAGATATGCTTAAAGCTAAATCTATGAAAAACTTACCGGATCCGGTTACTTGTAAAAATGCTCCAAATACAACAAATAAAAATACCATTGTAGCGGATGCATTCATAGGGGTACTAAAAATCGCATCCATCCCAATCATATAACTTAGAATTTTAGACCAGGAATATCCTCTATGACCAAGTAAACCTGGTATGTATTTTCCATAATGAGC
>DIVM01000303.1 GCA_002435835.1 Firmicutes bacterium UBA6132 | reverse complement strand
ATAAAAACTCTTCACTGTAAAAACTCTCAACAGATGGTATTATTATATCTGCCATATCTTTTAAGTTAATTTTGCTGCTTACACCGGATAATACTCCTATTGCTAATGCACCGCTGTTTTTAGCAAACAACATGTCACTGTATGAATCTCCTACCACTGCAACTTCACATGGCTTTAACCCATAATCATTTAAAAACTTTTCACACATGTCAAAATGTGGTTTTAATTTAAACACTCCATCTTTAGCTCCTATAAAATCAAAACTGTCGTTTAAATTAAATTTATTGATAAAATGAGTTGCAGACTGTAGACTATCAGATGTAACAAGACCAATTTTCATACCTCTTTGCTTTAAACTATCAAGCAATAAATTTAAATTAGTAATTGGTTTTAGTTCAACATCATCTCTTAATACTTCTTTCCTTAAAAACTCAGTAACATGATCAATAAATAAATCGTAATTTATTTCAACGTTTTGTTTGCTAAGAACAAAATGTAATTCTTTGGCAACCTCTTCATGAGATTTATAAGCTAAAGCACCAAAGGGATCAACACCATTTTCATATATGCCTATTGATTTTAAAAGCTGTTTATAAATTTTTTCATCTGTAATTCCATTTTCATTCATTACTACTTTAATTAAATTTATTCCCGCATTTTTCCACATAGAATAATCAATTAATGTTCCATCCTTATCAAATAATATACCTTTTATCACATATATCACCTCCTCATAAATTATATTACTCTACTTTTGTATTGCAAAAATTTGTATATTGTAAATATTATGTAAAATTACGAATTTATATTACATAATATTTTAATGACCAAATATTTAAAAAGTCGTACAAGTATGTATTATCATTATATTTAATTAGATAAAAATTGTGCAGATTTGTATAATTGTTATTTATTATGCAAATAATACCAGTAATACGAAAGGAGTGATTTAATGAGAGTACCTAATCATATAGGTCTTATCCCTGATGGCAACAGACGTTGGGCACAAAATAAAGGTTTTGAAAAACAAGACGGTTATGAATATGGTTTAAACCCTGGACTTGAATTTTTAAAATTAGCTAAAGAATATGGGATAAAAGAAGTTACATATTATGGTTTTACAACGGACAACTGCAAAAGACCTAAAAAACAACTTGAATCTTTTGTAAAAGCTTGTGTTGATGCTGTTAATATAATAGCGAAAGAAAATGTTTCATTGCTTGTGCTTGGCAATACTAATTCATCTGTTTTTCCTAAAGAATTATTAAATTATACTACAAGAACTAATATAGGTCAGGGTGGAATAAAAGTAAACTTTTTAGTAAATTATGGCTGGGACTGGGATTTATCTAATATACAACCTTCTACATCAAATAGAAAATCTATTATGGAAGGACTTCATTCAAGTGATATTTCAAGGATTGACCTTATTTTAAGATGGGGAGGAAGAAAAAGACTTTCTGGATTTTTACCAGTTCAGTCCGTTTATTCAGATATATATACAATTGATGATATGTGGCCTGATTTTAAACCAGAACAATTTCATGAAGCAATGAAATGGTATGATATTCAAGATGTGACGTTAGGCGGTTAAGTTTATTAAAACAGAGAGAAGAACTTTTTTCTACTTAGTCCTTCTCTTTTTCATTCTGTCTTATTAAATTAAATAATATTAACACTCTAACATTATTTTTAAAATTTCAATATCCGTAAATTTCATTCCTTCACGAGCTAAACGGCTAACGCTTTTTATGGTGCTTTCAATGTCAGATTTAATAATCCCTTCATCCGGTTTAAAGCATAAATCATCTATAGCCATGTGATGCCCTAAAATTGCAGCATTTACTGATGCAACTATTTTGGCTGCACACGATGCTTTTGCACCGTCACAGATTATTCCTGAAACATTACCTAATGTGTTCGTTATAGTCCGGCAAATGGCTTCATAATTTCCTCCATTTAGATATGTAATAGCTGCTCCGCTACCGCAACCTGCAGATACTACTCCACAAAATGCACTTAATTTACCAATATCTCTTTTTTGGTAAATTGCTACTAAATTACTAAAAGCCAAAGCTTTATACTTCTTATCTACCGACACATTTAAGGCATTGGCATAAACAATAACCGGAAGTGAAACTGTTAATCCTTGATTTCCACTGCCAGAATTAATAACTACAGGTTTTGTACAACCGCCCATTCTAGCATCACTACCAGCAGCCGGCAAAGCCTTTGCTAATATTTCTGTGCTTTTTTTATTATGATTGATTAATGTTGAACCTACACACGCTCCATATGGACGGGACAATCCTTCTGTAGCTATACTCATATTGAAGGATATTTGCCTGTCTAATATCTCCTTTACATCTTCAATATTTAACTCATTTACAAAATCATAAATATCTCTTAAATTTAATAAGGAGCGGTCAGTTTGGGAATTGTCATGTCCCATACTTGAATTACTCTCATATATCATATTATTATTTTTCATAATACGTGTAATATTGGTATGAGAATATATTATCTCAACTAAGGAACTTTCTTCATTATATTCCATTTCCACAATTATATGTAAATCGGATATGTTTTCAATTAGTCTTACGTCACATATTTTTTTCTCTATAAGCTTTCTTACTTCTACAATATGTTCATCTGTTACGTCGCTGATAACCTCTAGTTTTTTGCTTGCATCTCCAGCTAAAGCACCTAATATGGCACTGGTTTCTATTCCCTTCATATCAACAGTGGTTGGTACAATAACTGACTTTACATTTTTAATAATATTACCACTACAATATACTGTTATGTGTTCAGGAAAATATCCTAATACCTCTCGAGCTTTTGCAGATGCATATGCAATTGCAATGGGTTCCGTACATCCAAGAGCTGGAATTAACTCTTCTTTTAATATGTTTACATAAACATCATATATTTTTCTATTCATATCTTACCTCCAATCTATTTTATTAATATACATGAAGGACGAATAGTTTACAATCTAAGAAGATACAAAGTATATAATGTTACATATTATAAAAACTCCATTATAAACTTATTATGTTTTATATAATTATCATATTCGTTTTTATTTACTTGTCGTTTGCGATTGACAATTCTCATAAAATTTTCATTATATAATTCATTAATTAATTTGCTAATTGTAACTCTCGCTCCACCGACTATGGTTCCAATCTCATATTGTGTGTAACAAATTTTTAAGTTATACCATTGCCCATCTATTAATTGACTTGGATCTACAGCCGAGCAAAATAACCGTTTTAATCTGTCTTTACAAGAATTAAAAGATAAATTTTCTATTTCATATCGAAGTAATAACACTTTATTGGCATAACTATATAATATAGCATCACGAAATTTTTTATTCTCATCGATTAAATTATGATAAATGTGACGTGGAATTTTATAAAGTATTGTTTTTGTCTCTGTTGCTGAATATAAACCAGTATGTTTATCTAATTCATTGGAAGCTTCTCCAAAAAAACAACCTGAAGATAAAGTATATAGTATTTTTTCATCACCATCTAAATTGGTAATAATATGTCTTGTTCTACCTTCCTTTATATAATAGATATAATCTAACATATCTCCTGGCTCTGATAACTTTTGTTTTGGCTCTAATGTAATAATAGTAGAATTTGCCTTAATTATATTCTCCAATTCTTCATCGTATCGAACAGAAAAATTCAAACTACCTGTTATATAATTCATATATACCTCCATATATTAACATTAGTACTTTCAGAAACTCTGAAAGTCTTTAAACAAATACAATTTTTATGTTTTTTACACTTACCCCAAAAATTTCAGCTATTTTTGTTACAATTATAATTAAACCTCAGTCCAATCAAGGAATTAATAAATATTTTTTTCTAATGAATCATTTACATATTATTCTATTACTCGTTGATGTCGTTTTGAACTTCCTAATGACACTATTCTTTGTGCTGCAATCGTTGATTCACCTGATTCTATTCCTGCTAACAAGCTTGTTAATTTTATTTGATAATCCTGATAAATTATCTTCGTATCATCCTTAAGCTCTGCTTCAACGAAACCTAACAATTCATTATCTATATATTAACATTAATAAATTTTTCTGTAAACATAAAAAGTTTTCAAATTTAAATTTACGAATTTATTATCCTTTTATTATTTGCATTGGTCAATAAACTGCTTATTGCTGACGGTGTGGTAACCTTTGTATGTATACATATAAATAAAAAACTCATTATTCAACAAAATCATGAACACCAGCAAAGCCGGATTGTATATACAAACAAACAGTATTCGACTTGTCGAATACTGTTACTAAGATTATGCTTTATTTTTTTCAACAAAATAGAGGTCACACAAAATTATTCATATCCTCACTTTTTATTATGGTTATTTTAAGCTTGCTGATTTGATTTTAAAACTTTTCTTGATTGTATTTTCCTACCTCCATATAATATCGCAAATAATATTATTCCAGATATTGTGGAAATACGATTGGATTGAATTACTAACATAAATATAGCAATATATAATAGACGTTCTACCATAGTTATTTTTTGCTCCACATATCCTTGGAATAAAACAGCTACAGATATACTAACTATTAAACCTGATATATACGTAAATAATGTTTGTGCATCTAATGCAAACGTAATATAATCCGGATTTAATACAAATGCAAATGGCAATATAAACCCTGTGATTCCTAACTTAACTGCAGTAATGCTCACTTTCACAGAATTTTCTTGTGCTATACCAGATGCTGCGTAGGATGCTACTGCAACAGGAGGCGTGATTGCAGATAGGGATGCAAAATAAAGTAAGAACAAATGAGCCGCTAAAGGAACTACTTCAAGTTTTACAAGTGCTGGTGCTATTGCTGTTGCACATACAATATATGCTGCTGTAGTTGGTAATCCCATACCTAAAATAGCGCATACTATCATTGAAAGTATTAAGCTTATCACTAAATTGTTTCCACCTATTTGTACGATAAAATCAGAAAATTTCAAGCCAAATCCTGTTAAAGAGAACATTGCTACCACTATACCTGCAGTAGCACATGCAGATACTACTTGGCCCAAACTTTTACTACAATCAACCGCACCATCAATTAACCTTTTTAAATTAAATCGATCTGCACTATCCAAATATCCCAAAATTATAATAGACACAGTTGACCATATAGCCGCTACCATTGGTGTAGTTTCTATAACAAGCAGCAAGAATAATAATACGCCAATCGGTATAAATAATTTAAATCCGCGTTTCAGAGATGAATGTAAATCCGGTAGTTGATCTTCACTTAAACCAACCAGATTATGTTTGATAGCTTCTAAATCCACCATTTTAAACAAACAAACATAATACATAATAGCTGGTAGCATAGCTGCTAGGCAAACTTTTGAATAAGATACTCCTACAATATCTGCTAACACAAAGGCTGCTGCACCCATGACAGGGGGCATAATTTGTCCTCCAGTAGATGCTACTGCTTCTACTGCACCAGCGAATCTTGGTGGATATCCATTTCGTTTCATTAATGGAATAGTAAATGAACCAGTACTTACTACGTTTGCTACACAACTTCCAGATATACTACCAAAAAAGGCACTTGCTATAACTGCCATCTTGGCAGGGCCTCCTCGCTTACGTCCTGCTAAAGCAATTGCAATATTTTGAAATATATCTGCTGCTCCAGAAACATTTAAATAAGCTGCAAATAACAAGAATAAATATACGTTAGTAGCTGATGTACCAATAGGAACTCCATAAATACCTTGGTCACCAAATATAGTGCTTACTACTCTTCTTAAAGTATAACCTCTATGTCCAAGAATACCTGGTAAATCTCCTCCGAATAACGCATATATAATAGCTACAATTGCAATAATTGGTAACACATTTCCCAAAACACGCCTGCTAGCCTCTAATACAAGAAATGTTACAATAACTCCTAAAGCATATAATTCTATAGTTGGTGTATTTGTTTGCATAACCTGCATATATTGCTCAAAATTAATAATAACATATAGGCTTATTATGGCAATTAAAATTATAAAGCTCCAATCAACTGCTAAAAATTTCGTAGGATGCTTTTTAACCAATGGAAATTGTAAAAAAATTAAAATCAAGCCAATCATTAAATGCCATGCATAAAATTGTACACTAGGTAAAGTTAAGAACATAAAATTACCAACATGAATATAAACAGCCAATAAAGAAAGACCAATCATAAAATAATTCTTAAATTGATTATAATTAAATTTTTTCTCCAATCTAAATCCTCCATTCTTAATTTTATAACTCTTTGTACTCATAAGTTTTAAAACCTAATATATACAAAGAGTTATAATTTAGATTTATTTACTCTGTATATTCTGCCGGTATTAATTTAGCAGGCACATCAATTCCAATTTCTTTTAGATACCTTACGGCACCTGCATGTAAAGGAATATTAAAATTAAGATCATTTTCAGGTGTAGCATATGAACAACTAGCATGTACATTTATTAAGTCAGGATTATTTTCAAAAATTGTTTTAGTCATTAAATATACATAATCTTCATCTACTTCATTACTTGTTACTAACATATTCCATTCTGCAACTGTAGCAACATCTTCTGTTATACTTTTGTAAGATCCTGTTTTTAAAACAGCAGGTGAGTAGAAACTATAAGTATCAAACATATTTTTTTGTTCTTCTTCTGTTAAAGAAACAAAATTCAGGTCTTTTGAACTTTCCAATTCAGATATAGCAGGAAATGGAGGATAAGAGAAAAGTACTGCTGCATCTACGGTTCCATCTCCTACAGCTGATGCTGTAGCACCATGCCCATCATTGAAGATAGATTTTGGTTTTATACCTAATTTATCAAAGATTACACGTAAACTATTATCCATTGCAGCGCCTTTAGAGCCTAAACCAACTACTTTCCCATTTAAATCAGATAAAGATTTAATATTTTTATCTTTTAAGGAGTATATAGTCATGGATGATGGATATAATGCAACCATTCCTCTTAATTTATCTAATGGTTTCCCTCCTGTCCACTCTGCTTTTCCTTCTGTTGCTTCAGCTAAAGAGGAAGTCATTGCAATCCCAAGTTCTGCCTCTCCATTTTGTAACATTACTAAATTTGCTGTAGAACCTCCAGTTGTTTCAGTTGTAAAAAGAACATAATCTGATAAATAATTATTTAACAGTGTAGAGATACCACCACCTACTAAATAAAAGTTACCTCCTGTAGAACCACTTCCAAGGGAAAATTTCTTTGGTGAAGATGGTTTTGCAATTTCGTTTGAATTTGTTTCACTGTTAGTTGATTCTGGGTTTTCTGTAGCTTCTTTTGTTTGGCTGCACGCTACCAACAAAAAAGTTAATGCTAATAAACATACTAATTTAAATAGTTTTTTCATAAGTGACTCTCCTATTTTTTTAGTTAGTGTCAATAAGACACTCCTATTTTTATTTAAAACATTATATTCAATGGTTACAGGATTTTTATGAAATAACACAAAGCTCCCTTCTTTCTGCAATAATTTTATAAACACAAAATTAGAAATCGCTTTTAATTATAACATTATAACCTATTTACTAATACTAATGAATATTTAATTGTCGTAAAATAAATTGTAACAAAACAATGAACCCTTGATAATTCGATGGTTCTCACGGCACTTAGCACTACGTGTATACATCCTTTTAAGAAATTTACACTAAATGACATATGATGTTTTTACTATTTAACTATTAACTATTTAATGGTTTAATAAAAACACGTAATGCTCTTAGTGTTTTACCCGTTTGAAATCCTCCTCCAAATACATGTCCACCACTCACAGCTACACTAGCATGAATATGAATAAATAGTGGAATATTCTTATCAGGATATGCTTTTTCTAATAAAGGATCCATTTTTTCACGTTTCAAAATTTCTCCTGTAAACGAAAGAATTTCAGCGGGAAGATTAAATTCGTTAGTTGTAATCTTAGGTGGTAGATCATAGGAGCAAGGTGTTGTTAATCTTACATCCTTTACTGAACCAATAGCTCCGATTACATATGCTGATTCCCAACCTTTTTCAAGAACATATTTCATAATCTCATCTTTTATATCCAAGTCTTTCCCTATATTTATTTCAAAAAGTTCAACCATACTAAATAGCCTCCATCTCCTATTTTTCAACCTTTTTTAATGCCTGACTAGCAGCGATTAAAATTGGATCATAAACCGGTGCAACCGGCGGAGCATATACTAAATCTAATTCATTGATTTGTTCAATTGTCATTTTTGCTGTTATGGCTGTTGCCAAAACATTTATTCTTCCAGCGATAGATTTACTGCCAATTCCTTGAGCTCCAAGTAATTGTCCTCTTTTCTTATCAAAAATTAGACATAAAGAATTATCTTTACAACCCGGATAGTAAGATGCAACGTCGCCTTTCGTAACAGTACTAGTTTCAACCAAATATCCAGCCCTTATAGCTTGCTCTGGAGTTAAACCTGTAGAAGCGATAAATAAATCAAAAACCTTTGTAACTTGAGATGCTAACACCCCTTTGAATGTTTTATTTTCTCCTACAATATTACTACCTGCAATTCTCCCCTGTTTATTAGCAACTGTACCCAGTGGAACATAAGTAGGCTCTTGTGTTGTTAATTGAAACATTTGAACACAATCTCCGCATGCCCAAATAGAACTATCACTGGTCTGCATATATTCATCAACAACAATGCTTGATTTTAATCCTAACTTTAAATTGCAATCTTCTGCTAGTTTTGTATTTGGTTTTACTCCAACTGATACTAAGATTAAGTCTGCAGAAATAACCCTTCCATCACTTGTTTTTACGCCACATGCTTTTTCATTATTCTCAATAATTTCTTCTACGGATACTCCCATATGAACGGTAACATTATTACTTGCAAGAGTTTTTTCAACTTTTTGTGCAAATTCTTCATTTAAAAAGGGAAGTAGTCTTGGCATAGCTTCAATTACAGTGACTTTTATGCCTTGAAATGATAATTCCTCTGCTACTTCCAAGCCAATAAAACCACCTCCAACAATTACAGCTTCCTTTGCTTCATTTATAACTTTACTTTTTAGCTGAATACCATCTTCTACCGTCCTAAGATAATATACACCATTTGAATTGATCCCTTTAATTGGAGGAACAATTGGAGTAGCACCTGTAGCAATAACAAGATAATCGTATTCTTGTATAAAAGTTTCATCTGTATCTATGTTTTTTACAACAATAGATTTGTTTTGATTATTAATTTTTATAACCTCATGATGAATACAAGTTTTAATATTTCTTTTTTCTGTTAAATCATTTACAGTTAAGGAGACAAGGTTTTCTGGATTTTTAATAATATCTCCTACAAAATAGGGGAGTCCGCAAGCCCCATAACTTACATAACCAGATTTTTCATAAACATAAACTTCGATTTCTGGATTGCTTCTTTTTACCTTTGAAGCAGCACTTAAACCTGCTGCTGTACCTCCAATAACTACTAGTTTTTTTGGCATTCCATGCCTCCATTTTCCATTTTTTTATCACAAGTATATAAAAAACTATTTCACGCCATACTTATCAATAATCCCTAATTCACCCATTAATTTTTCTAATTCATCATATTTAGGGCCCGCTAAATCTAAATATGGTTTTCTTAAATGTCCACTCGGTAAACCTAATATTTTTAGTGCTGCCTTTATTACAATTGGATTTGAAAATTGATATAAGCTTTGTAGTAATGGGAAATATTTAAAATATTCTTCTCTACACTCTTTCATAATCTCCATATCTGTCCAAGGTCTTGAATACTTTGCAGCTTCTTCTGGAAATATATTGCCACCTATATTAGCTGTACCAGTACCTCCAATAGCAAGCGTAGGGATGACAATTGAGTAATTAGGATAATCACAGCACATGATATTTACATTATCACCGCAATATCGTTTCACTTGTACTAATTGTTTTACATTAGGCATTGCTTCTTTGTCAACTACAAAGTTTTCATGATTCTCACATAATTTTGCAATGGCTTCCGGTTCTACATTTACTCCTAAACGAGAAGGATTATTATAAATACCACAAGGAATACTAATTGCGCTCATACATGTATCAAGATGTTGATAAGCAGCTGCTTGTGGGACTAAAACATATGGCGGAACAGTAAAAACAACACCATCTGCATCTTGTGATTCACAATACTTTGCAAATTCTACACTTGCTTCAGTAGTTAAAGCAGATGCACTGAAGAATACAGGTATTCTCCCTTTAGTCATTTTTATTACTTCTTTTACAATTTCCTTCTTTTCTTCTAATGATAATAGAGTAACTTCTCCTGCAGAACCTAAAATAAATAATTCACTTGTACCATATTTAATTTGACGATCGATTAGTATTTTAAATCCCTCATAATCGATTTTGTTGTCCTTTGTAAATGGAGTAGGCATTGCTACCCAAGATCCTGTTGGTCTAAACATATTTAACACCTCATATAATATTTTGTAAATTAATTATAATTAAAAATCCATTATATTTCAGCAATATGTAGTACAATGTATACTATGTTACAAATTATAGGTTGTAACAGTTTTTCTACAGAAAGGTTTTGTATATTCTCTCCTTTTTATGAAAACACAAGATTTATAAAAAACTCCCCCTTAGTTTTTGCAAGTTTTTACAATCACTAAGAAGGAGTTATTTTTTTACAGTTTACAAAATTTTTTATGCTACGTTTAACTGTGATTTTGCTTTATTTTGTTTTTGGTAGTTCGGGAAGTTCTATTGTCTTGTTATCTTTTGATTCTCTATATATTGTAAACTTATTTCCTATGCTTTGAACAAATTCTGCATTAACTGCTTTTGCTACTTCATTGGCAGTTACTTTTGCTTCAAGCATAGAATTGTTTAATACATTTATTTTTATTAATTCTCTTGCTTCTAAAGCGCCTTCAATTTGTCTTATAACTGTTTCTGTTACGCCGCTTTTTCCAATTTGCATTATTGGATTAATTTTATTAGCAAGTCCTTTTAAATAACTTCTTTGTTTTCCTGTTAACATATTTCCTCCTTAAAATTGGGGACATTCCTCTAAAGCTTGCCCTCATAGACTTTATAATCGGGGACATTCCTTTAATGCTCACCCGCAAGGACTATCCATTCATTGAAGGTGTGTCCCCATACATCTATTGGTGTGTCCCCTTTCCTATTTAATCAACAAAGTCAAATTCAACTCCACAAATGCTTATGAGATCTCCTTCAGTTGCTCCAAGTTCTCTAAGTTTTTCTATGACACCTTTGTCGATTAATACTTTTTGGAAATTGCTGAATGATTCGAAATCATCAAAATTAGTTGATATAACTAATCTTTCTAAGAATTCGCCTTCGCCTAAATAATATCCATTTTCTTTTGTAACAACAATAGTATCTCTTTCTTTTCTTTCGAAGAAGTTTTCTACTAAAACTTCATCTACGAATTCAATTTCTTCTTCAACTTTAAGGAGCTTTTCATATGCTACTTTTTTAAGTTCATCAAGACCTTGAGAAGTTGCAGCTGATACTTCAAGAATTTGATAATCTTGGCCAAATTCAGCTTTCACTCTTTCAACATTTTGTAGCGATTCAGGCAAATCAATTTTATTTAAAACAATAATTTGTTCTTTTTTCGTTAATTTTTCTGAATATTTTTTTAATTCTTCATTTATTTTATAGAAATCATCCACTGGATCTCTGTTTTCCTGTCCTGAAGCATCTATTACATGTAAAAGAAGTTTAGTTCTTTCAACATGTCTTAAGAATTCATGACCAAGTCCAGTTCCTTCCGATGCACCTTCAATTAAACCAGGTATATCTGCAAGTACATAACTGTGACCTTCTCCAATTTTTACAACTCCTAAATTAGGCTTTAAAGTTGTAAAATGATAATTTGCTATTTTAGGTTTCGCGCTGGTGATAGATGCTAATATAGTAGATTTGCCAACATTAGGGAAACCTATGAGTCCTACGTCCGCGATCAATTTAAGTTCTAATATTATCTCTCTTTCAGCACCTTTTGTGCCTGGCTCTGCAAACCGTGGAGTACGTCTTATGGAATTTTTAAAATGTACATTTCCTTTTCCGCCCCTGCCACCTTTAGCACAAACGAATTTTTGTCCATGATCCTTTAAATCTGCTAACACAATACCTGTATTTTCGTCTTTAACCAATGTTCCTATAGGTACTTTTAATAATAAATCTTTACCGTCCGAACCAAATTGTTTTTTTCCTCTTCCATCTTCGCCACTTTCGGCTTGATAATGTCTTTTATATCTAAAATCCATTAAAGTACGTAGTCCTTCGTCAGCCTCTAATATAATGCTTCCGCCATCTCCACCATCTCCGCCATCTGGTCCGCCCATAGGCTCATATTTCGCTCTTCTAAATGCTACTGATCCGTTTCCGCCTTTACCGGCTTTAACGCTTATTTTAGCTATATCTACAAACATTTTATCACCTTTTTCTTTTAATAAATAAAAAACCTACCTTATTAAGGATTAAGGTAGGTCATTTCTATTATGCTTCTAAATCACAAGGATATACGCTAACTTGTTTTCTTGTTTTATCTTTTCTTTCGAACTTAACTTTTCCACTAACTGTAGCAAATAAAGTATCATCGCTTCCTCTGCCTACGTTTAAACCTGGATGAAGTTTAGTTCCTCTTTGTCTAACAAGAATATTTCCAGCCAATACGAATTGACCGTCAGTTCTTTTTACACCAAGTCTTTTAGAGTTACTATCACGACCGTTTTTAGAGCTACCAACACCTTTTTTGTGTGCAAATAACTGCAAATTTAATTTTAATAACATGTTTACACCTCCTCGAATTTAAGTGTAATATAATCACTGTAATCTTCTAATAATAATTGTATTCCTACTAAGAAATTTTTATATATTACATCTGTTTTGTCATTATATTTTAATGTTTTTAATTTCAAAAATCCTGTCTCTTCTTCTACTTCATAAATCATATCTGATTCAGATATTCCTGCAACTACATTCATTGAATTTAGAGCAGTATATGATAATATGGATACAGATGCACAAATTATATCTGAACCTGCCACACTGTATCCCGAATGACCTTTTACTATAAAACCATCGATAATATCTTTAGTTTTATGTATAGTAACATTAATCATATGATTAACCTACTATTTTGCCAATTTTTAATTGAGTAAATGGTTGTCTGTGTCCTTGTTTCTTTCTGTAGTCTTTTTTAGCTTTATATTTGAATATAATGATTTTTTTAGCTTTTCCTTGTTTTTCAACAACAGCTTCAACTACAGCTCCATCTACGTATGGTTTACCAACATTTAAATTAGCATCGTCAGCTACAAGTAAAACTTTATCAAATTTTACTGTTTCGCCTTCTAAAACTTCAAGTTTCTCAACTTTTACAACGTCGCCTTCTTGAACTCTATATTGTTTGCCACCAGTTTCGATTATTGCGTACATATGAATTACCTCCTCTTCCCAGTCTCGCCATTGCAGGTACCTTTGGTTTAGTATTTATCAACCTGTTCAGTGCGGCTATCTTACAGAAGTAGATTGTATCAAATATCAAGATGTTTGTCAACTTTTTTTTGACATTTTATTTGATTTTTATTGATTTAATCTCATAATATAGAATTTATATAGTCTAATTTTCCCATTTTCTCTATAATTATTTCTTCAGTTAATATTTCTTTGTTTTCTTTTAAATATATTTTTATTTTATAGGAGTCTCCTATATCTTTAATTATTTCTTCACATTGTTCCATAATTTTAGTATAAAGTATACTTCCAACACTTATAATTACAGCTTCGCATGATGTATTGATTTTAATTTTTCTAACTATACCTTCTATTTTTAAAATCACTTGAATTTTTGAGCTTATTTTACCAGATCCTTTGCAGTGATCGCATTCTTTTGTCATTAAATTATAGAAATTTTCTTTATCTTTTTTCCTGGTGATTTCCATTAAATTTAACTTAGTCATATCTACAACATTTGTTTTAGCTTTGTCTGATTTAAAAATTTGTTTTGCAGTATCTAACAACAAATTAATATTATCTTGTTTTTTAATATCAATGAAATCAATTATAATTATTCCGCTTAAATTTCTTAGTTTAATTTGTCTCGCTATTTCTTGTAATGCTGCTAAATTTAATGTTAAAGCAGTTTCTTCCATATTGTCATTTCCAATAAATTTTCCACTGTTAACATCAATGACTGTCATAGCTTCTGTAACATCTATAAAAATGGAACCGCCGTTTTGCAGCTCAACTCTTCTATCAAATAGCATATCTATTTGATTTTGGATGTTAAACATTTCAAAGATATTGGTTGATTCTATAACTTTTACATTTTTAAGTTCATTTAATTTATTGTAACTTTTAATAAGATTTTCTATTTCTGCTTTAGTTTTTTTATCTTCAACATATATTTCATCAACTGTAGAATCAACATAATCTAAAAATATTTTTTCTACAAGTGAATTGCTTTTATATAAAAGTTTAGGGGCATAGGAATAATTATATTCCTGTTCTATTTGTTTATATAAAGCTGAAAGCAATTTATATTCTTTTTCAATTTCTTCTTCACTAATATTTTCAGCAAATGTTCTTAATATCATGCCATTTCCATCCGACATAATAGTTTTGCCTAATTCTTTTAGTCGGTTTTTTTCTTCTACATTTCTAATTTTTTTAGATACATTAACTTCAATGCTCTTAGGAATTAAAGCCATATATTTCCCGGGCAAAGAAATGTCAGTTGTTACAGAAATATTTTTTTCTCCGATTGGTTCACGGCTTATTTGAACTAAAATTTCTTCGCCTTTTTTTAATATTTTATTTATGTTAGCAGCTTCTTTTTTGCTTATTTTTTTTTCTTTAAGAAATTTGTCCGACAATAAATCATCTTTGTACAAATAAGCATTTTTTTTAAGACCTATTTCAATAAATGCAGCGTCCATACCAGGTAGAATGTTCACAACTTTTCCTTTATATATGTTTCCTAACAAACTTTCATTTTGTTTATCTTCATACATATAATCCTGTAGTTTGCCACCAGTTAATATTGCAGCTTGGTCAAAAAATAATGAGTGATTTAAAATTATTTGCTTCGTATAAACCCCCCCCTAATATAAATTACAGTATAGGTTTCATATTTTTGTCAAAGGAATCCACTTTCATAATAGAATAATATGATAGTTCAAAGCCTTTTCTTTCAATAAGTTTTATAAATTCATCCGTTTTCATGCTTCCAGTTTGAGTAGTAACAAAAACAGCTTCTATTGTGGCTTTGTTTTCATTTGTTTTATTTAATTTTAAATAATTTATATAATCTTTTGTATTTATTTCTTTTATAACCATTTTATTTTTTTTGTTTTTCTTTTCTCTATTAAATATTGCACCAGTTTCGCGCATTTCTTCTAGATAATTGTTTAGTTCTTCTAAATTTATATTTTCAAATTCTATGTTTATTAAATAGCTTACATATGCGCATTTAGCCATTATTGACTCTTCATCTTCTTTGTATGCTGCTTTTAAAATTTGCATTTCTTTAGGCATAACTTTGTTTAAGTTTTCTACAAAATCATTTAAATCTATTTTTTCTTTAACTTCTAAATCAAAATATTCGCCTATACTTTCATTTCCTAAAGATAAAGGGAATCCAAATGAAGTTTTCATGTGAGGGTTAAAACCCTCACTGTAACATGCTGGGATGTTTGCTCTTTTTACTGCTCTTTGAATGAATCTTAAAACATCTAAATGTGAAATATATTTTAAGTTTCCTGTTTTTGAGTATTTACTAATTATTTTGAACATGAGGGCAAGCACCTCCTAATATTTCTTTATTTATGCCGCAGTTATAACATTTATGCCTGCAATCTGAAGTTGTAACTTCTTCCATAGCTTTATCATATTCTTCTCTTAAAAATTCCTTTGTTACTCCACAGTTTATAAAATCCCAAGGAAGTATTTCATTTGCTTCTCTAACTCTGTTTGCATAGAAATGTGTATCAATATTTAATTCTTCAAATACCTCCATCCATTTTCTATAAGAGAACATATCATGCCATCCGTCAAAACGGCATCCTTTTTCCCATGCAAGAATCAATGCATCGGATAGTCTTCTATCCCCTCTTGCAAAAACGCCTTCTAAATAACTTAAAGTTGGTTCATGGTAGCTGTAAGATATTTTATTATCTTTTATTATACTTTTTAATGCTTTTGCTTTATCAAAAAATTCATCAACGCTATTTTGTGCTGCCCATTGGAATGGAGTAAATGGTTTTGGTACAAAACATGATGCACTTACATTTACTTTTAAGTTACCTTTTATTTTTTCTTTAGGTCTCATAAAAAACTTATCTTTTACTTTATATGCAAGATCTTTGATTCCTAATACATCTTCCATAGTTTCTCCTGGCAAACCAATCATAAAATATAATTTAACAGTTGACCAACCTAAGTCAAATGCAGTTTCCACAGGCCCTAGTATTTGTTCTTCAGATAAATTCTTATTTATAACATCTCTCATTCTTTGAGTACCAGCTTCAGGTGCAAATGTAAGACCAGATTTTCTTACTTCCTGCAACTTTTCGATTAAATCAAATGATACTGAGTCAAGTCTTAAAGATGGAAGAGAAATACTTAATTTTTCTTCATCATATTTGTTAAGAAGTTGGAAAGCTAAATCAGGTAAACATGAATAATCTCCAGAACTTAATGATGTAAGTGATATTTCATCATGTCCTGTTGTAGAAATTAAATTATCTGCTTGTTTTAATAAAGTATCAACTTTTCTTTCACGAACAGGTCTGTAAACCATACCTGCTTGGCAGAATCTGCATCCCCTTGTACATCCTCTAAAAACTTCAAGAACAACTCTATCATGAACTACATCTATATAAGGTAAAATACTTTTGTCAGGAAAAAATGCTTTATCCAAATCTTTAATAATAGTTTTAGTAATTATTTCTTTAGCATTTTCATTTAAAGTAATTCTTTCTTTAATAGTTCCATCCTCATTGTAAGTTACATCATAAAACTGAGGAACATAAATTCCTTTTAATGTTGCAGCACGTTTTAAGAATGATAATTTATCCCATCCATTTACGCTGTTTTTTTCTTCTTCATATATTTTCATAAGTTCAGGAAGCATTTCTTCACTTTCACCTATGGCAAATAAATCTATTATGTCATGTAGAGGTTCTGGATTGTATGCACATGGTCCTCCAGCTATTATTAGAGGCATGTCGTTTGTTCTATCTTTTGATTTAAAAGGAATATTTGCTAAATTTAACATGTTTAAAATATTTGAATAGCTCATTTCATATTGTAATGTAAAGCCAATTATATCAAAATCTTTTAATTCATCTTTGCTTTCAAGTCCATATAAAGGAATATTATGCTCACGCATTATAGCTTCCATATCAACCCATGGTGCAAAAACTCTTTCACACCATACATTTTCCATGCTGTTTAATAAAGCATATAATATACCCATTCCAGTATGTGACATACCAACTTCATATACATCTGGGAATGCAAATGCATATCTAATACTTACTTCATCTTTGTTTTTTACAACTGAATTAAGTTCGCTTCCAACATATCTTGCAGGTTTTTCAACTTGCAGCAAAAGTCTTTCTAATTTTTTAAAATCTATCATAAATTCTCCTATTCTAATAATCCTATGCTATTAAGTTATTTCAAGTCTTCAACATGCATTTGAAGTTCTGTTAAAAACTCTTCAATTTTACTTGTTTCATGAACATCTATTTTATAAAGTTCTAAAGGATCGGATATTACTCTTAAATTATTATTTTTTGCATAATGCATCATATATGGTATGAAATGACTTGTTTTTTCATAGCTTCCTTTATATGACAAAGATATATATTTTCCCTCAGGAATAATTTTATCATAACTTCTATCATCTTTATCTAAAATAAAAAACACTGAGTTATATGCATTATAAATTCCCTGTTCTATTTTATTTAAGTCCATTGTAACGCCCAAATAATTATTGCCTAAAAGATATAATTTATCCTCATGTTTTTTATGAAGCTTTTTAATTAAAAAGTCCGCTTCATCATCACGAGAAAATGTGTCATTTAACATGATTACTTTTCTTTTTTCTATTTCAATAATTTTAATTGTATCAAGATTTTCTACTTCTGCATCTTCAGTAAGTGATTTAATACGAGCACTTATAGTATTTTTTTGAACTTTTAATTGTTCAAGTTTTTTATCTATAATATCAATTTCTTCATTTAAAATATCTAAAGTATTTTCGACTGTTTTATCATCTAAATAATCTCTTATTATATCCATAGGGAAATTTAAATTTCTTAAATCTTTTATTATATTTAATTTCCAAATATCCTGTATACTGTATAATCTATAACCATTAGAATCTCTTTCTGGTTTTAAAATTCCTATTTCTTCATAGTATCTCAAAGAATCTTTGCCAATATTATAAAGATTGGAAATTTCATTTATTTTGTAATAATTTTTCATATGCATCCTTTCAAACATGAATATTCAGAGTTTATTATACATCATTAATTTTAACTTATCAATCAAATAAAAATTTTATCATAAGCTGTATATTTTTACAACTTTATTTTGCGTATTTAATAAAAAACAATTGAAAATAATCTATATATGTACTAATATTAATATTATTGTAAAAACAATTATTATAAAAATGGCGAGGTTGCAAAATGAATTATAATGAAGCAATAAATTTTATACATTCTACATATAAATTTGGTTCAAAACTTGGACTTGATAATATAAAAAGGTTAACAGAACTTCTTGGAAATCCTCAAGATAGCTTTAAAATCATACATGTTGCAGGAACAAATGGAAAAGGTTCCACAAGTAATTTAATACATGATGTTTTAATGGCGTCCGGCTATAAAACAGGATTATTCATCAGCCCATATTTAGAAGAATTTACTGAAAGAATACAAATAAATAAAACACATATAGACAAAGAATCACTGTCAAGAATTACAAGCTTAATTAAAGAAAAAATAGAAATAATGATAAAAGAAGGCTACAACCATCCAACTGAATTTGAAGTCGTAACAGCTTTAGGATTTAAATATTTTGAAGAACAAAAAATAGATTTCTTAATTCTTGAAGTTGGTTTAGGGGGAAGGTTTGATGCAACTAATGTTGTTAAAAACACGTTAATTTCAGTTATAACATCCATAAGCTATGACCACATGCAATATCTTGGAGATACTCTTGAGAAAATTGCATTTGAAAAAGCAGGAATTATAAAAACAAATTCAAATGTTGTAATATATCCTCAATCAGATGAAATAAAAAATGTTATAAAGCAAATTGCATTTGAAAGAGATACAAGAATTCATGAAGTAAATGCTTCTGATTATGAGTTAATAAGTTCAGATTTAAACGGTCAAATATTTAAATATTTAAAAACAGATATTTTTAATTTAAAGGATGAAAATGATGCTAAAATAAATTTATTAGGAGAACATCAGATATTAAATAGTCTAACTGTTTTAAGAGTACTTGAAATACTTAAAAATTTAGGCTACAACATAACAGAAGGTTCCATTAAAGAAGGATTTTTAAGCTGTCGTTTCCAAGGAAGATTTGAAATAGTTAATCAAAAACCATTAATCATCCTCGATGGCGGTCACAACGTAAACGGAATAGAATATTTTTCAAAAGCTATAAATAAATATTTTAAAGATAAAAAAATAATATTGTTTTACGGAATGTTAGAGGATAAAAATCCAGAAGACGTAATTGATTATTTAACTTCTTTAAGTAAAGAAATCTATACTTTGACACCAGACAACCCAAGAGCCATGAAAGCTGTGGAAATGGCAGAATTAATTAAAAAACATTCAAATATAAAAGTAACTCCATTAAGTGATACAAATGAAATAATTCATGTTTTAAAAACTATAAACAAAGATGAAGTAGTTGCATTTGTAGGTTCACTTTATATGATAGGTGGAGTTAGAACTATTTTAAGGAAATCTGAGTTTTTTGATTTAGTTTAAATAATTAAAATAATGGGACGTACTATAATGTGATAATTATTTATAGTACGTCCCTACTTATTTTAACTACAACTGTTATACTATTTCCAAATTATATCTGCTTTTTTTCTCGGAACAGTCCTATAATATTTCACTTCAGGATAACCTATCACCATGCAGGTAGCAATTTTATGACCTTCTTTAACTCCAAGAAAATCAGAAATTTCCTTATTACCATTGGCTGCTGCTCTCACAAGAAAGCCACTAAAGAATGTTCCAAGGCCCATGGCATTAGTCATAAGTTCCATATTAGAAGAAGCAAGTGCTCCATTTACGTCCGAATTGGCTGTTACTATAATCACTACAGGTGCATTAAAAAATAGTCTGTCATTCTTTTTAGGATCTTCTTCATATTGATCATACATTTTAATCCATAAATTCGCATACCTCTTAATTAAAGCATCCTTAATATTTTCATCACCCAAAATATACTCGCCCGTTGTTTTCAAACTTTTAAGAGCAAGTTCTTTAAGTTTATGTAGATCATCTTTTACAACTATATAAGAAACTTCCTGAAGGTTACTTCCAGTTTGTGTAAATCTGCCAGCTTCTAAAATTTTCATAATCATTTGTTCGCTGACATCCTTGTTTTTGAACTGCCTTGTAGATCTTCTGAATTTGATGAAATTAAGCAAATTGTCTTCACTTATTTCAAAATTATTTTTACTGTACTCTTGAACATCCATCATATTATATTCATCTGTAAAAACCGCATTTTCAGGGCAAATAGCTATACAATGTCCACATTTAATACATAATTCATTGTTAATATAAGCTTTATTTTCAATAATTTCTATGTCCTTTTGAAAACAATCCTTCACACATAGACCGCATCCAATGCATTTTGTAGTATTTATGGTAAACATATTTGAATTCCTCCTAAATAATAAATTATAAATTATAATGTTACATGTATTCCAAGTTAAATTAAATATACCATCAATTCTCTAATCTTGCAATCTTATTGCCATATAACTTGGATCATGTATCTGTTATATACTTAACATAAATATTTTTGTATAGTAAATTAAAAATCAATACATCTATCACAATGTACAATTTTTTTTATTTGCATATTATATATAAGGATCATTTAAATATTAAGAAAGGATGTTTGAATTGATATATCCAAGAAAGCCATATAAAGTAGAAAATTTACTTTTTAGAAAAGTATCAATAAATAATGAGCCTTTTGCTTTTAATACTCCTACTCCTACTGCGCCTTCCTCTGAAAAAGGTTTTATAGAAGTAATTGTATTTGATAGTAAAACTCAAGAGCCAATAAGTTGTGCATTAATACAAATTTCTAAAATTACAATTACAGGTCAATATCAAGAAAGAGCACAGGGATTGATTATCTATACACGTAGAACTGATGCAAATGGCAAGGTGACTAATGTAGAATTACCTGTTATAAATGAATTAACATCAAAAGATAGCTATGCTATATCTGTAGATTCTGATGAATATTATGATGCTTATATATTTGGAGCTCAAGTTTATCCTAATATAACCAGTACATTTCATGTATATCTAAACCATATAACTACAGGAGTGAATCAATTTGAAATTTTGGTTCAACCAACAATAGAACAAATACACCAACGTTAAAAAAAAGAAACGAGGAAGTTTAACTTTCTTAAGAAAGAAAACAACCCCGTTTTTTTATAATTAATTTAATTAGCTACATTCTATTCTTCATAAACTATTATAGGTATTCCTTCTTCTATATTTTCAAAAATTATTTTAGCTAAATATAGTGGAACATTTACACATCCATGAGTTCCATTTCTCTTATATATTTCTTTTCCAAAAGAATATCTCCAACTTGCATCATGAATCCCTATATTTCCGTAAAATGGCATCCAATAATTGACTTTAGCTTCATAATCTTCTCCTATTAAAGTAACCCATTTTTGTTTATAATTAAGCATATAGATACCAAGTTTTGTAGAATTTCCTTTATTTGGATTTCCAGTTACTATATTTCCTTGAGTTATGAGTTTTCCATTTTTATAAAACCATAAATGTTGTTTTGTAATATTAATTTCTACATAAGTATTGCCTATTTCATCTTTATCTCGTGAAATAGCTTTTTGTATATATATAGGTTCTTTTTCGATTATTTCACCGCGTTTTATATTTTCAAGCAATGCTTTTGATTCATCAGTTGCGTTAATTTTCCATCCATAAAGTCCACCCGTAACTTCCACGATTTTATTTGTGGATGTTTTAAAATTTCTTGCTGTTCCAACCGTATCATATTTTTTGCCCAATGACCTGACATATCCTATAACATTTGTTTCATTAATTATTACATCTAAATTTTCATTAACACTGAACCATTCATTTGTTATATTTCCATCCAAAATTTCATTTTCACTTCCAAATATATATGTAATTTTTGCTTTTACATATTTATTTAGTAAATTCATAGTTTCAATAGTTTTGTCTGAAATAATAGTGTATCTTGGATTATAATAACAATCATTTTTATTTAAATCTAAATATGTTTCACCTTGTAATATAGACATTTTAATCATTTCAATTAATTTATCTTTATTTATTTTATTGCCATTTACTTCTTTAATAATTTTATATGAACCGTTTAAATACTTGAAACTTACGTCTTTAGGTTCTATAATTTCTTTGTTTAAACAATTTAAAACATTAATTTTATTGTTCAATTTATTATTATTATAAATAAACAAATCTTTTACATAATATTTTTGATCATTAAAAAAAGAATAAATCCATTTAAATGAAATTTGAATATTATAAATTTTATAAATACTATTTTTTTTATTGTATAACATTTCTATATCTTTTGCAGTTATTTTTTCTGTTTCACCATTTCTTTCAATTAAATGTAACTCATATTCATTAATATAACCTTTAAATATATCATCTGAATCAGAATGAGCTTTTAATGAAAGATCAACTCCATTTATTACAGTATTAAAAAAAAAGTGATTAATAAAGTATAATGAAACAAGTAAATATATTAGAACTATTGAAGTTATTAAAATCATCATACTTCTTTTAACTTTAATTTTAAAGATATTTTTTATATTAATTCCCTTCATATTATACCTTTCATCAATTAAATAAACTTATACCTATTTATAATATGTTTATATTCTTAATTATAAAACTAACATACTCAAATAATTAAATTTATTTAACAAAATAATTCTTCGTATGGTGCAATAAAAAACAAAAGGATGTTTAGCTGCCTTTAAAGCAGCTAAACATCCTTAATTTATTTTTATTCACAAAACTAATAAATATACGTATCTTTTCAAACACATCGTATTTTGTTGATATTTAAGCTTAAATTATACTTTTATACAAAAGTTTTTCAAAATAATCTGCCTTTTAACGTATTTAGACATAACTTGATGGATTTGATTTTTAATATTTATTCATTTATTTTCACTATTCTTTATTTTATTGCTCAATACTATATAGCGCTATAATGCAAATGGTATTGAATTTTTTAAAATTAATTTTTAGAATATCCTTTAATTAAATCTGCAATTTCATTATAGCTTGACTTTTTTGCATATAAAAATGCAGTGTAATTATTTGAATCTTCTATGTTTGGATCTGCTCCTGATTGTAATAATGCTTTTGCAGATTCTATAGTGCCATATGATGATGCTAACATCAATGGTGTATATCCTGTTGAATCAGTCATATTAGGATCAGCACCTAATGTTATTAAAGCATTTATAGCTTCCACATTGTCTTGGTAAACTGCTTGAATTAAAGCTGTTTCTTCATAATAATCTTGTAAATTTGGATCAGCTCCTGCTTCTATTAACAAATTAATCATAGTTACATTATTATCCTGAGCTGCCCACATTAAAGGTGTCCAGCCATCAAAATCTTGAATATCAGGGTTTATGCCAGAGTCTAATAATTCCTGAACTTTATTTATATCATTTTCTAAAACTGCATTTGTCATTAATAAACTATCATCATCAGAATTTATATCTTCTAAATAACTATTTGCAAAATTCATTACTTCATCTACATTACCTAAACTTGTCCCTACTGCTACAAAACCTATAACAGCTATTATAACAATTATCATTCCTACTAATGCCCATTTAAAATTGTTTTTTCGTATTGGATTTTCTAAACCACTAAAATAATTTTGTATTTCATTAATTCTTTTCGGCAATGGCGGATGAGTTGAAATCTTTTCAGCAATCCAAACATAAAAGCCTTTCTCGCTGCTTGCTTGAACTAAATATTCACTGCGGTTAACTTTTTTAAACAATGACTTACCTATTGCCAGCATAGTAAGACCGTTCATTGCAGCTTCTTTGTTTTGTATATAATTTGCAGCTATTCTGTCACAAGTATATTCACAAGCTCTTGAATATGCTTCACCAAGTAGTGGAACCCACATAGCAGGTAAAATTAACAATTGTTTTGTAATATGGTTTCTTTTAATATGAGCTAATTCATGAGCTATAATAAATAATAATTCATCATCACCATCAGAATTAATTAAATCAAAAACATCCGAATACAAAACCACCATATTTCTTTTTAAAAATTTTGTAGCAAATGCATTTAAAGCTCCACCAGATTCAATAACATATACATCAGGTACTTTTTTAATCTCCATTTTACTACACAACTCTATAACTTTTTCAAAAATCTCGGGAAATTGCTGTGAACTTAATCTTACTCCATTCACACGAATTTGAGCTATCATTAACCTATTTAAAAATAGTGATAATGCAGTTAAAAAAGCATAAAATCCAATACCCGCAACTGAAACTATTAATAAAATATAGCTGATTATACTAACTATTAGTGCAAAAATAAAATAATGCTTTTCTTCTTTATGAATTAAACTCTTTTGAGATAACTCTATATTCATATTTTCTCTCCTCAAATATGTTTATTTATTATGATAAAGAAATTATAGCATTTGGATGCTTGTCTATAAAGTGGTAAAAATTTGAAAATGTATTTTATTATTTTGTTATTCCAAATTCTATTACTTTGAATATATTGTACTATATATAATAATATACATCAAAAGGAAGTGTTAAAATTGTATTATTGGGATTTTTACTTTCTAAAAAGCAATAGTTGTAATAATTTTAATAACAATTTAAATTATTTTAAATACCCAAAAAGGTTTAATTCAAATCCATATGGCTTTGATTTCAATATTTTTTCAGTAGACGGAACACCAATAAATAATGCATTAATCAGTGTATTTGCATTAAATGCATTTAATGAATATAACATAAGGATTGATTCAGATGGTTATTATCCAGTACAAATAAATAATATATTATTTAATACTTGTACAAAACCCAATTATAATATTAATATGTATCCTATACCATCAAAGTATATAAATGGCAATGATCAAACACCATTAGACATATTACAAACAAATCAAAATGATCTACAAATTCCCCAAGAAAATTTTAGAGAAATGACATTTACATTAGGTATGGATAGTCCAACAGATACTGTATCATTTTTGTTTACAGAAAAATTTGCTGAAGAAGTGAACTCTTTAAGCAGTGGAAAAATGAAAATAGAAATCTTTGCAGATGCAAAAATGGGAAATGATCTGCAAATGCTTCGAACTATAAAACAAGATAACACACCCAACTTTATAGTACAAAATACTTCTCCACAGATAAATTTCATGCCAAAATTGTCTATATTTGATATTCCAATGACTTATAACAATATAGAGGATTTACGAAACAAAATTGATAATGAGGAATTTAATGAAAAAATTAAAAATATTTACAATGAAGGAGGATATAAGCTTTTAGGTATTGCCGACCAATTGTTCAGACAAATGACTTCAAATGAAGAAATTAAAAATATAGATGATTTTAAAGGTATAAAAATTAGAACAATATTAAATAAAAATCATGAAAACTTCTGGAAATCACTTGGTACAATAACAGTACCACTACCTGCAAATAAAATCTACGAAGGTTTACAGCGTGGATTTATATCTGCACAAGAAAATCCTTATGAAAACATTGTTGCTTTTAAATTTTATGAACTACAAAAATATCTCATAAACACATACAATTTGCCACATTTAGTTACTCTTATAACAAGTAATGATATTTTCAACAGTTTAAATGAATCTGAAAAATCTGTTATAGAAGAAGCCGCTGTTATAGCAAAAGATTATGCTCGTGAAAAAGCTGATGAACGTTTTGAAGAACGAAAAAAATTTCTTTTAGATAATGGAATGATTATAGTTGATTTAACAGACGAAACAAGGCAGGCAATGAGAACAGCAGCTACTCCTGTTTATGATAGAATTAAAACTTTAGTTAATGATGATGATTTGATTAATTCTTATTTAATCTAAAAATAATAAACATGGATGTTTAGCTTATAATAAGTGAAAACATCCATTATATAAATTTCATATTAATTTTTTGACCATTTATTATATCTCTTTGATGTGATGGAATATCAACAATTACTTCTTGATTAAGTGTATCCTCTGTCTGTGTAATTGTTATTGTTTCAACTAATTCTTGATTAGGTCCCTTATTTACATAAACATTTAAAACCGCCCCTATTCCAATTTCTTTACCAAGATTTTTTGTAACATTCAATTCTATATATCCAACTTCATTATTAACAGGAACTTCACTTATAAAAATATCTATATTTGATTCTGCTTTATTATATTTATACTTGGTATAAACACCATAAGTTTTAATTCGATTATATAAATTCGTAATTTCAAATTGCTTCACTTTATATCACCTCTAAAATGCAAAATCCAAAATTGCTATTCTTATTATATTATATGAGATTATTATATTAATGAAACAATAAATGCGTTGTTAAACTATTTCAAAACAAAAATGTTGAAGCAATATACTTCAACATTTTAATCATTTACATATTAAATTTAAAAGTCAATAAGCCCTATACTTATTTTAAGGCATTCATCAACTTCATTCATAAGTGCTTTATCAAACTTGCCAATTTTTTCTTTTAATCGTTTTTTATCAATAGTTCTTATTTGTTCTAAAAGTACAACCGAATCTTTGGGCAAACCAAAATCCTTTGAACTTATTTCTATGTGAGTTGGCAGTTTAGCCTTATTAATTTGTGATGTAATTGCGGCTACAATTACTGTAGGACTATATTTATTCCCAATATCATTTTGTACTATAAGTACCGGTCTTACGCCCCCTTGTTCTGAGCCAATTACAGGGCTTAGATCGGCATAGTACACATCTCCCCTTTTTACAATCAAATTATTCACTTCCTAATAATTTTGTTTCGTAACTTAAGAAATCCTCGTATTCCCCTTCTGAGTATTCCTCTGTAATGCCTTTATTAATGCTACTCATTTCTAAATATCCAGCTTTCATTTTATTCCTAATTTCTAATTTACGCTTTTCAATTAAATAAAAGCGTATAGATTTACGAATAAAATCACTTCTGTTTGTACCTTCAGATTTTACTGCATTATCCAATTCTTTTAGTAAATTTTCTGGAACTGAAATTAATATTTTCTTATTATCAGCCAAATTAACACCTCACAAGGAATTTCATTTAATTTTA
The DNA here is from genome assembly GCA_002435835.1 of Firmicutes bacterium UBA6132. The sequence continues at coordinate 6,405 of DIVM01000303.1, read as the reverse complement.
CCATAAACTCTTATCATATAGAATGGTAACTTCTGCATTAATGTTTAAAATTAGTTATTCTACATTAATTTTCTCATATTGTATAGCTTTTACCAAATTATCATTTTTATAAATAAAAATTGACTTTGGAAGCATATTTTCTTCATTAAAATTTAAAACATGTTTATAATTGCCATCATAATAAACTAATTCATGCGGCAAATTCTCATTTGTTGCACCAAATTTCTTAAGATTGTATTCATTAATCAACGAATCCTTTAATTTAAAATTATTAATAGTGACGCTTGCTTCTGTAAACTTTTCATTATACATGATACATTCTTCATCTTTAAAAGCTATGTTCCAAGAACCTGTATCACTTAAAATTTTAAAGTTATAACTTTCATTTAAACATGTTACTTCCATATTGTATTCATTTTCTGTTTCGCCTGCAATAGCTTTTAATTTTACTTCAGCTGTATAATTTTCTGGAATAACAAATGTTTCAACTTTCTTTGAACACCCGCTTATAATTAATAATAAAAACATAATACAAATTGTAGATTTTATAAATTTGCCCATATATACTCCCAAAATTTATATCATATTATACATATATGATGGTAAATAAAATATATTCCTTAATATATATATTTTAGGACAATTTTAAAAAACTAATGTTACTCTTTTCCTTCTGCAATTGCATAAGCAATTGCGTAATCCTTAATATGGGATATAGATATTTGAATATTTTCTATATTATTTTCTTTTGAAATCTCTAAAGCAGTATCCAACAAATTCACAAGAGGTTTCCCTTTTTCATTTTTAGTTATTTCAATGCACAAAGTACCAAATCCTGAAAACCCTGTTCCAAGGCATTTTGAAACTGCTTCTTTTGCTGCAAATATGCCAGCAGCTGATTGTGGGTTAAAATTTATGCTTTTTAAATATTCTATTTCATTTAATGTAAACACTTTATTTACAAAACTTTCACTTTTTATATTTTTAGCTATTCGCTCAACTTCTATTATATCTACTCCATTGCCTTTAATCATTCATAGTCCTTTCCTAGGATTCTTTGAAAATATTAATTGACAAAGAGTCCGTAATATATAATAATTATAGTATAACTGTATGCTAATTAGATTTCAGTTGTTTAATTGTTATTTAATGTTTGAAGACCTTTTTAACAATTATAATATATATTTAAACTATTTTCAATATACATAAAATAACAAATTTTATATTTTGATGGTTTAATTTTAAATTTAACATATTTAGAGGAGTTTAACATGAAAAACGTAACAGTAGTTTCACATCCATTGATAAAGCATAAGCTTACAATGTTAAGAGACAAAAACACATCTTCAAAAGATTTTAGAGAATTAGTAAAAGAAATTGCTATGTTAATGTGCTATGAAGTAACAAGAAATTTGCCAGTTAAAGAAATTGATATAGAAACACCAATAACTAAAACTAAAGGTATAGTTTTATCTGGAGAAGACATTGCAATAGTACCTGTTCTTCGTGCAGGTCTTGGAATGGTTGATGGTATGATTGATTTAATACCAAATGCTAAAATAGGTCACATTGGTTTATATAGAAATGAAGAAACTTTGCAGCCTGTTGAATATTACTGCAAACTTCCAAAGGATATAGACAAAAGAATTGTAATAATAACTGAACCAATGCTTTCGACTGGTGGTTCTATGAATGGTGCTATTAGTTTATTAAAAAGATACGGTGCTAAAAATATTAAATCTATCCACTTATTATGTGCACCAGAAGGTTTAGAAGCTGTTACAAAAGCTCATCCTGATGTTGAAATATTCACAGCATCCATTGATGAAAAATATGATGAAAATGGTTATATAGTACCTGGATTAGGCGATGCAGGAGACAGGCTGTTCGGCACTAAATAATTTATAAATAAAAAAATACTTTATAATCAAAAAAACTTAGAAGCACGTTTCTAAGTTTTTTTGATTTTTATATTACATTTTTACTTTTTCTACAAAATTACTATTTTTCATTAATATATTCATTACTACTGTTCCTGCTATTGTTACTACAACAAATTCCCCTATAGCTACATACAATGCGTTCATCCAAAATGGTGTTTGGAAAAGGTAAGTTAATTCCCATCCAACTAACAGAGCATTTGAAATAACAGGTCCTAAGCTTGCTATTATAAGTGACTTTTTATTATATCCCAGTACTTTTCTAACTTGTATTATATATATTATTGCAAATAAAGTTGCTATTGAACCAACTACTACGTCAATAACACCAAGTGGGCTTGCTGCATTAGCAAGTACACATCCTAATACTAATCCCAAAGTATATTTAGGCTCTATAAATGCTAAAAGCACTAATATTTCTGAAATTCTAAATTGTACTTGTCCATATGCCATAAATGAAAAGGCATACGTTATAGCTGCATAGGCTGCAGCAACTAAAGCAGTTTTTGTAATATATTGTACATTGTTTTTTTTCATAAAAAAAACTCCTTTTGAATTTTTATATTCTCGGAGTCACTTTAAAGTATGATTATAAAACTATAGAATAGTCTTATTGCATACCTTGATTTTTTTAAAGTGGGTGCCAAGAAAACACTTTATTAAATTTGAAATGCAATGAAGTATTTTCCATTGCATTCCATTAATAACATTATTATATTTATTATCTCTTGCTGAACTGTGATGCTTTTCTTGCTTTTTTAAGACCGTATTTCTTTCTTTCTTTCATTCTTGAATCTCTTGTCAAGAATCCAGCTTTTTTAAGTATTGGTCTTAATTCATTATCAACTTCTAATAATGCTCTTGATATACCATGTCTGATAGCTCCAGCTTGACCTGTATATCCGCCACCACAAACATTAACTAAAACATCATATTGACCCATAGTATCTGTTATCATTAATGGTTCTCTTACAACAACTCTTAATGTTTCATATTTTAAATAATCATCTAAAGTTCTTTTATTTACTAATATATTTCCAGTTCCAGGAACTAATCTAACTCTTGCTATAGCTTTCTTTCTTCTTCCAGTACCTCTGTATTGTACGTTCATCACTCATCCTCCTCTTAGAACTCGTATACTTTTGGTTGTTGAGCTTGATTATCATGCTCAGGACCAGCGTATACTTTTAGTTTCTTTAACATTTGTCTTCCCAAGCTGTTTTTAGGAAGCATTCCTTTTACAGCAAGATAAACAGGCTGAGTTGGTTTAGCTTGTATAAAATCTTTATAAGGAACTTCTTTCAAACCACCTGGATATAATGAGTGGTGTCTATATAATTTTTGATCCCATTTATGTCCTGTTAAAACTATTTTATCAGCATTTACTACTATTACGAAATCTCCAGTATCAACGCTTGGTGTATATATTGCTTTGTGCTTTCCTCTTAAAAGTTTTGCAACTTCAGTTGCCATTCTTCCTAATGTTTTACCTTCTGCATCTATGACATACCATGCCCTTTGCACTTCATTAGGTTTTGCTAAGAAGCTCTTCATTTTGTTACCTCCTGTGTGTTTCACTAACTTTTCAATTTTCAATTTTTCTCATTAATTTACATCATCTATTAAAAAACCTAACTCCGGGGCATTGGAACGGTTTTTTCTCAATTTGTACCTTATAATTCTAAATGAATGTCAGTTATAAGTCAAGCATTATTTTATTTATTTTTACATATTTTTTATTTGATCACTTATTTAAGATCCTTCGTTACACTTAGGATGACGAGATTGTTTATTGCTAATTGTTCAATGTTACTGTTCACTGTTCATTGTTACTAATCATTATTCTATGTTGTATTTAACTTCTTTTAAAAACAATCCTTCTGGAGCTGCAGTTTGGCCGAGTACTGTTCTATCTAATGTATTTAAAGCATTTGTAATACATGATATATCATTTAAGTTTTTTCCAATATCTATTAAAGTTCCAGCTATTATTCGAACCATATTATATAAGAATCCACTTCCAGTAACATATAATTTAATCAGTGGTCCATTTTGTTCTAATTGTACATCATATATTGTTCTAACAGTTGTTTTTATATCGGAACCTGCTGACATAAAACCTTTAAAATCATGAGTTCCAATAATTAATTTTGATGCTTGTTTCATTTTTTCAAAATCAAGAATTTGTGGAACAAAATAAGAATAATTTCTCAAAAATGGATCAAACACTCTGTGGTTATATATTTGATACATATATGTTTTATCATGAGCATCAAACCTTGAGTTAAAATTTAAGGTCACTTCTTTTGAATCTATTATTCTAATATCCTTTGGTAAATTGGCATTTAAAGCTATTTTAATTTTATCCTCGGGTATTTTATTGTCCGATATAAAATTAGCAACTTGACCAAGAGCATGTACTCCTCTGTCCGTACGTCCAGAACCCGTTAAATCGACTTTTTGTTTTGTAACTACCTCTATTGCATTTTCTATTGTTTCTTGGATTGTAGGCACATTTAATTGAGTCTGCCATCCATGGTAGTTAGTTCCATCATAAGAGATAGTGAGTTTAATATTTCTTACCATATCTTTGTAATAATTATTGCTGCAAGATATAATATAAAAATTAAAGATGCAACATAATCTCCTGAATTAATTTTTAGCTGACGCATTCTGGTTCTATTTTCTCCACCACGATAGCAACGAGCTTCCATAGCCATAGCAAGTTCATCTGCACGTCTAAATGCACTTATGAACAAAGGCACTAATAATGGTACTAAATTTTTTGCTCTATTAATAATATTGCCACTTTCAAAATCAGCTCCTCTTGACTTTTGAGCTTTCATAATTTTTTCTGTTTCTTCCATGAGAGTAGGGATAAATCTAAGTGCAATTGTCATCATCATAGCAAGTTCGTGAGCTGGAAGACCAAAACGTTTAAATGGGTTTAATAAACTTTCAATTCCGTCCGTTAAAATTATTGGAGAAGTTGTAAGTGTTAATAAAGATGTACCCATAATTAACAACGTAAGTCTTATTGCCATAAACCCAGCTTGTTTTAAACCTTCTTCAGTAATTTTTATGAATCCTAATTCGAATATGATTCTACCAGGTGTCATTAACAAATTTATTATAAAAGTAAATGCAATTATCATTAAAATAGGTCTTAAACCTTTTAAAACAAATTTAACTGGAACTTTTGATGTTGTTATTGCAATTCCTAAAAATGCTATTACAAATAAATATGGAAAAAAGCTGTCTATAACAAATAATGATATTATAAATAAGAATGTCATGATTATCTTGACTCTTGGATCAAGCTCATGTACAGGAGAATCTACTGGATAATGCTGTCCTATTGTCAAATTTTTAAACATTTTTTCTTCTCCTTAACTCTTTTAAAATCTCTTCTTTAGCTTCCTCAACAGTTATTACATCTGATTTAATGTGAAAGCCTTTTTTTCTTAATTCATTTGCAATTTCTGCAATCTGTGGAATTCCAAGACCAATTTTTATCAATTCTTCTGCATTACTATAAATTTCTTTTGGCGTTCCTTGCATATGTATTTTGCCTTTATATAAAACAATTACTCTGTTTGCTATTTTTGCAATATCTTCCATACTGTGTGAAACTAAAACAACTGTTACTCCACTTTTATCATGAAGTTTTTTTATTTGTGCAAATATTTCATTTCTACCTGCAGGGTCAAGACCAGCTGTTGGTTCATCCAGTATTAAATAATTTGGTTTCATAGCTAATACACCTGCTATGGCAACTCTTCTTTTTTGTCCNNNNATTCCTTCACTCTTTTATCAATTTCAGCTTGAGGTAAATTTAAATTCATAGGACCAAATGCAACATCCTTAGCTACAGTTTCTTCAAAAAGCTGATATTCAGGATATTGAAAAACAAGTCCTACCATTTGACGAATAGCTCTTAATTTCTTTTTATCTTCACCAACTACAGTGCCATCAACTATAATTTGACCTTCAGTTGGAAGTTCAAGTCCATTTAACATTTGAATAAAAGTAGATTTTCCGCTTCCTGTATGACCGATGATTCCCACAAAATCACCTTCTTTTATTTCAACATTAACATCATCCAATGCTACTGTTCTAAAAGGCGTTCCTTCGCTATAAATATATTTTATATTTTCTGCTTTTATTGACATAATAAATCCACCAATTCTTTTATTTCTATAATATCAGAAGGAAGATCAATACCTTCTTTTTTTAATTCCTGTGTTAGTTCAGTAACTTGAGGAACATCCAATCCGAATTTTTTAATTTCTTCTATATTTTTAAATACTTCTTTTGGTGTTCCATCTAATTTAATATTGCCTTTATCCATTATTACAACTCTGTCAGCCTGAACTGCTTCATCCATATAATGTGTTATTAATAAAATAGTTTTTCCATTTGCATGAAGTTTTTTTAATGTTTCCATTACTTCTCTTCTACCTGA
>DIVM01000024.1 GCA_002435835.1 Firmicutes bacterium UBA6132 | reverse complement strand
GAGAAAAAACATTAAAAGAATGTTTAAATTTCTTAAATGATAAATATGATTATATTATTATTGATTGTCCGCCCTCATTAGGATTATTATCATTAAATGCTTTAACTGCTTCAAATACAGTTTTAATACCTATACAATGTGAATATTATTCATTAGAAGGTGTAAGTCAATTAATGGACACTGTAAAACTTGTTAGGAGAAATTTAAACCCTAAACTTGAAATAGAAGGTGTTATTTTAAACATGTTTGATGGAAGAACAAATTTGTCTGTTCAAGTTGTAGAAGAAGTTAAAAAATATTTTAAAGATAAAGTTTTTAGAACTGTAATACCAAGAAGTGTAAGGCTTGCAGAAGCACCAAGCTTTGGACAACCCATAATGCTATATGATGAAAAGTCAAAAGGAAGCGAAGCATATATGAAGCTTTCAGAAGAAATAATTAATAATAATCAGGAGGCATAATATGGCTATAAAAAGAAAAGCTTTGGGTAAGGGTTTATCTGCATTAATACCGGAAGAATTAGAACAAGAAGATATAAAAAAAATTGAAGATATAGATACAAATTTAATTTGTCCTAATCCTAATCAACCAAGAAAAATATTTGAAAAGGATAAATTACATGAGCTCACTGAATCTATAAAAAAATATGGAGTAATACAGCCTATTATTGTTAAAAAAGAAGGAAATTTATATACAATAATAGCTGGAGAGCGCAGATGGAGAGCATGTAAAAATGCAAATTTAAAAAGTATACCATGTATAGTTAGAGATATAGAAAACAAAAATGCTTCAGAAATAGCCCTTATAGAAAATTTACAAAGAGAAGACTTAAATCCCATTGATGAAGCTAATGCATATGAATATATTATGGATCGATATGATATTACACAGGAAGATGTATCAAATATAGTGGGTAAATCAAGAGTATATGTAACAAATATCATTAGGCTTACTAATCTTGATAAATATGTTCAAGAAAAAATTATTTCAAATGAAATAACTGCAGGCCATGGTCGTGCTTTATTAAGCTTATCAAAAGATAAACAAATTGAAATAACAAACAAAATAATTAAAGAGAATTTAAGCGTAAGGGATATAGAAAAACTTGTTCGTGATAGTAAAAAAACTAAAGAAAAGAAACATAAAGAAAAAGATAAATATTTGTCATATATAGAGGAAATGTTAACAGATAGGTTTTCAGCCCGTGTGAATATTCATAGCAAAAAAAGTAAAGGCAAGATTGAAATTTCATACAATAATGTAGATGATTTAAATAGAATATTAGAATTGTTGAAAATAGAGGAATAAATCATATAGTGAATATATGATTTATTCCTTTTTTTCTATTAGTAAGTTCTTAAGAAAGATATTAAAGTTTCGTTATAATATTGTGATATTCTTGACAAGTAATGATAAAAATATTATACTTACATAGTAAATATACATTTTTATAGTAATTTTGGAGGTTGCTAAATTGGAAAAAGGACTATGTATTAAGGAAAAGGAAAAAGAATTCAAACGACTTAAGGAATTCATAGAATCAAAAAAAGATACACAAGGTATAATGATGCAAACATTGCAGGAAGCTCAGCATATTTTCGGATATTTACCTATAGAGGTCCAAAAATTCATTTCTGATGAGACAGGCATTCCTTTAGCTGAAATATTTGGAGTTGTAACATTCTATTCACAATTCTCAACAACGCCAAAAGGTAAGCATAAAATCGGAGTATGTATGGGAACTGCATGTTATGTAAAAGGTTCTCAACTTGTTTTGGAAGAGCTTGCTAAGGTATTATGTGTTAAAGTTGGGGCTACAACGGAAGATAATTTATTTACTCTTGAAGCTACAAGATGCTTGGGTTGTTGCGGATTAGCGCCTGTAATAATGATAGATGATGAAGTTTATGGAAAAGTAGAACCAAAACAGATTCATGAAATAATATCAAACTATAAAGAATAGAGGTACGTAAATGAAGTCATTAGAAGAATTAAAAATATTAAGAGAAGAATCAATTAAAAATTTGGAAATGAGAAACACTGACAAAAATGTAAGAGTTGTCGTTGGTATGGCAACATGCGGAATATCAGCAGGTGCAAGACCTGTTTTAAATGCTTTGGTTGAAGAAGTTGCTATGAGAAACTTAAAAGATGTACAAGTTGCACAAACTGGTTGCATAGGCATGTGTACTCTTGAACCAATAGTAGAAATATATGAACCAAATAAAGAAAAAGTAACTTATATAAATGTAAATGTTGAAAAAGTTAAAAGAATAGTTGCAGAACATATTGTAAACGGAAGTGTAGTAAAAGAATTCACAATAGGCACAGACGATAAATAATATCGTCATATGGAGGTATAGTTATGGCAATTTACAGATCACATGTTTTGGTATGCGGCGGAACAGGTTGCACATCATCTAAATCTGCTCTGATAAAAGATAGGTTTGAAGAAAAAATAAAAGAAATCAATCTTGAAAAAGAAGTTCAGGTAGTAATGACAGGCTGTTTCGGTTTATGTGAACAAGGACCAATAGTAATAATATATCCAGAGGGTACATTTTATTCAAAAATGAGCCTTGACAGAGTTGATGAAATAGTTTCTGAGCATTTAAATAAAGGAAGAATAGTTAAAAAATACGTTTATCATGAAACAGATGAAGATACTGAAAAAGTAAAAGCATTGGCTGATGTAGATTTCTATAAGAAACAAGTTCGTATAGCTCTACGTAACTGCGGTGTTATAAATCCTGAAGATATAAATGAATATATTGCAAGGGATGGTTATTTGGCTTTAGGAAAAGTTTTGACTGAAATGACTCCTGATGAAGTAATAAAATTAATGATAAATTCTGGATTAAAAGGTAGAGGCGGCGCAGGATTTTCAACTGGTCTTAAGTGGAGCTTTGCAGCACCAAATAAAGCAGATCAGAAATATGTAATATGTAATGCTGACGAAGGAGATCCAGGTGCATTCATGGACAGAAGCGTTCTTGAAGGAGACCCTCATGCAGTTTTGGAAGCAATGGCAATAGCAGGATATGCTATTGGAGCTACTAAAGGATTTATATATGTAAGAGCAGAATACCCAATAGCAATTGGTAGATTGGAAATTGCTATAAAACAAGCAAGAGATTTAGGTTTATTAGGTAAAAGTTTATTTGGATCTGACTTTGATTTTGATGTTGAAATTAGACCGGGTGCAGGTGCATTCGTATGTGGAGAAGAAACAGCTTTAATGCAATCTATTGAAGGTTTCAGAGGAATGAGCCGCAATAAGCCACCTTTCCCAGCAGTAAAAGGATTATGGGGAAAACCTACAATAATAAATAATGTTGAAACATTGGCAAATGTGCCTCAAATAATAATTAACGGACCAGAATGGTTTAAAAGCATTGGTACAGAAAAATCATCAGGAACAAAAGTATTTGCTCTTGGTGGAAAAATTAATAACACGGGATTAGTTGAAGTTCCAATGGGAACAACTTTAAGAGAAGTTATATATGATATAGGCGGAGGCTGTCCAAATGGCAAAGCTTTCAAGGCAGTTCAAACAGGTGGTCCTTCAGGTGGATGTTTAATTACAGAACATTTGGATACTCCTATAGACTATGATAACTTAACAGCTCTTGGATCAATGATGGGTTCAGGTGGAATGATTGTAATGGATGAAGATAACTGTATGGTAGACATAGCTAGATTCTTCCTTGATTTCACTGTGGATGAATCATGCGGCAAGTGTACACCATGTCGTGAAGGTACTAAAAGAATGCTTGAAATTTTGGACAAAATAGCAGAGGGAAAAGGTACTTTGGACGATTTTGACAGATTGGAAAATTTGGCAAACACAATCAAAGATACATCACTTTGTGGACTTGGACAAACTGCACCAAATCCTGTATTATCTACAATTAGATATTTCAAAGATGAATATATTGCTCACATAGTTGATAAAACATGTCCAGCAGGAGTTTGTAAAAATTTATTAAAATTTAATATTCTTGATAATTGCAAAGGATGTACAAAATGCGCAAGAATATGTCCTGTTGGTGCAATTACAGGAAAAGTAAAAGAAATTCATATAATAGATCAAGATAAATGTATAAAATGTGGTGCTTGTATGGATGCATGTTCATTCCATGCTATAATCAGAAAGTAAAGGGTAGGTGCTAAATTTGGATAATGTAAAAGTAACTATTAATGGTATAGAAGTTAGTGTGCCTAAAAACTACACAGTTTTAATGGCTGCAAAAGAAGCAGGAGTAGATATACCTACACTATGCTATTTAAAAGAAATTAATGAAGTAGCTTCTTGTAGAGTTTGTGTTGTTGAAGCAGATGTTAAAGGTGTTCCAATGAGAAACTTGCCTGCATCATGTGTTTTACAAGTACAGGATGGAATGAATGTAAAAACAAACACTTCAAGAGTAAGAAATGCAGTAAAAATGAA
>DIVM01000184.1 GCA_002435835.1 Firmicutes bacterium UBA6132 | reverse complement strand
CTTACTAAATCCCCAATTTTTAAATTGTTGAACTTGGAGAAGATGTTCACGATTTAAAAATTGGGGATTTAGTAAGTGGTGAAGGTCATATTGTTTGCGGAAAATGTAGGAATTGTTTAGCAGGAAGAAGACATTTATGCAAAGATACTAAAGGCGTAGGGGTAAACAGAAGTGGTATTTTCTCAGAATATGTTGCACTTCCAGCTACTAATATATGGCTTTGCGATGATTCGATTGCAGAAGAAATATTCAGTATTTTTGATCCATTTGGGAATGCAGTTCATACTGCTTTATCTTTTGACCTTTTAGGTGAAGATGTTTTAATTACAGGTGCTGGACCAATAGGAATGATGGCTGCTGCTGTAGCAAAACATGCAGGGGCAAGGCATGTTGTTGTTACAGATGTAAATGATTATAGACTTGAACTTGCAAAAGAATTGGGTGCTACGAGAACTGTTAATATAATAAAAGAAAATTTACAAGATGTTATGAAAGAATTAAAAATGAAAGAAGGTTTTGATGTAGGCCTTGAAATGTCAGGAAATGAAAAAGCATTTAATCAGATGATAAACAATATGACTCATGGCGGCAAAATCGCTATGCTTGGTATACAAGATTCTAATGCAGTAATCGATTGGAATAAAGTTGTATTTAATGGTCTTCAAATAAAAGGTATTTATGGAAGAGAAATGTATGAAACATGGTACAAAATGTCTTCAATGCTTAAATCTGGTTTGGATATTTCTAAGGTAATTACACACAGATATCATTACACAGATTTCAAAAAAGGATTTGAGGCAATGATAAGTGGTCAATCAGGAAAAGTTATACTTGATTGGACAAAGAAATAAGGGGGTAAATATGTACGAAAATAACAAATCTTATTATGAAAATATTTTAAAAGATATTAAAGACTTAGGCCTATGGAAAGATGAAAGAATTATAACTACACCTCAAAGTGCAAGAATTAATACTACAAAATTTAATGGAGTATTAAACATGTGTGCTAACAACTATCTTGGTTTAGCAGACAATGAAGAAGTGATTAAAGCTGCCACTGAAGCTTATAAATCTTTTGGCTATGGTCTTTCATCAGTTCGCTTTATTTGTGGTACACAACAAGTTCATAAGGATTTAGAACAAAAAATAAGCGAATTTTTATATACGGATGATACAATTCTTTATTCATCATGTTTTGATGCAAATGGTGGACTTTTTGAAACAATAACAACTGAAAATGATGCAATAATAAGTGATGAATTAAATCATGCAAGTATCATAGATGGTATCAGATTAGCTAAAGCTAAAAAATATAGATATAAAAATAATGATATGAGCGCTTTAGAGGAACAGCTTATATTAGCTGACAAAGCAGGAGCCAAAATTAAATTAATAGCTACTGATGGTGTATTTTCAATGGATGGTATTATTGCAGATTTAAAAGGAATATGCGATTTAGCTGATAAATATAACGCTATAGTTATGGTTGATGATAGTCATGCCGTAGGATTTGTAGGTAAAACCGGAAGAGGAACACATGAGTACAGAGATGTTATAGGAAGAGTTGATATAATAACAGGAACTCTAGGAAAAGCATTGGGTGGAGCAAGTGGCGGTTACACTAGCGGCAGAAAAGAAATAATTGAATTATTAAGACAGCGTTCAAGACCTTATTTATTTTCTAACACTTTAGCACCAGCTATTGCAAGCGCATCTTTAAAAGTACTTGAAATACTTACAGAAAGTACAAAGTACCGAGATAAGCTTCAGGAAAATACAAAATATTTTAGAGAAGAAATTAAAAAAATTGGTTTAAATATTATAGAATCAGAACATCCTATTGTTCCAATAATGTTAGGGGATGCGGTGTTAGCACAAAAAATGTCAGAGCTTCTATTAACAAAAGGAGTTTATGCAACAGGATTTTATTATCCAGTTGTTCCAAAAGGAAAAGCTAGAATAAGAACTCAAATTTCAGCAGCTCATTCAAAAGCAGATTTGGATTACGCAATAAAAGCATTTAAAGAAGTTAAAGAAGAATTAGGTATATAAAAAAAGTAAACTGTTTCAGAAATGAAACAGTTTACTTTTTTATTAGGCAGTTATTTTTTCTTTTGAAGATTTATTTTTTTGAATTATATATTCGGCTACTACCAATATGGCACCAATAGCGACTAATTTAATATCAGTAAGAACTAATAAAACTCCACCGGCAACAAATAAAATTCTTTCATAAGATTTCATATGAGTTTTAAAATAACCAGTTAATCCTGATGCAACACACGCTATACCAATTACTGATGTAACAATATCAAATGTTAATAGTAAAGGTGTTGTACCAATCATAAGCATTCGAGGACTGTGAACAAATATATATGGTATTAAAAATGCTGCAATAGCTAATCTTGTAGCTTGAACACCTGTTTTCATAGGTTCCGATTTGGCAATACCGGATGCAGCAACTGCAGCTAAACAAACTGGAGGTGTAACATCTGCTATTATTCCAAAGTAAAATACAAACATATGTGCTGGTATTAATTGAACTCCAAGCATTAACAATGCAGGAGCTGCTATTGTTGAAGTAATTACATAATTTGCAGTAGTAGGTACGCCTATTCCAAGTATTAAAGATGTTAACATGGCAAAGAATAATGTTAAAAATAAATTGCCATTAGCAATTCCTACTAATACAGAACCCATTTTTAATCCTAAACCAGTTTGAGTTACAACACCAATAATTATACCAGCACAAGCACATGCTGATACAACCGTAAGAGCATTTTTTGCTCCGCCTACTAAACCATTTATTAAATCTTTAAATGTTAATCTTGTATCCTTAGATATAGTTGAACATATTAGCGTCGATACGATAGCTCCTAAAGCAGCTCTTATTGGCGAAAAACCTTTTGTCAGTAAAAATATTACTAATACTATTGGAATAATTAAATGGCCTCTAGTTTTCATAACATGACTTAATTTAGGAATTTCATTTTTAGGTAAACCCAGTAGATTTAGTTTTTTTGCTTCAAAATGTACTCCTGCCCAAACTCCAAAGTAGTATAAAAGAGCTGGTATAGCAGCAGCTTTAATGATAGTAAAATATGGCGTATTAGTGATTTCAGCCATTAAGAATGCTGCAGCACCCATAATAGGAGGCATTAATTGTCCACCAGTAGAAGCAGTTGCTTCAACAGCTCCAGCAAACTCTGATTTATATCCCAGTTTTTTCATCATAGGTATAGTGAAACTTCCTGTACCAACAACATTTGCAACTGAGCTTCCAGAAAGTGTTCCCATTAGTCCACTTGATATAACCGCAACTTTTGCAGGTCCTCCAGGTGAGCTACCATTAATTGAATTAGCTAAATTTATAAAAAACTCTCCCATACCTGTTTTTTCTAAATAAGCACCAAATAATAAAAACATGAATATAAAAGTTGAAGATACTCCAATTGGAAGTCCCATAATTCCTTCTGTTGTAAAGAATAAATGTTGAGCAAAGTTGTTTAAATCAACACCTCTGTGAGCAAGTTTACCAGGGATATATGGTCCTAAAAATGCATATGCAATAAATAAAAGAGATATGATAACCATAGGCATTCCTATAACTCTTCTTGCTGCTTCTAAAACTAATATAACTGCTAAAATTCCAATAATCATATCTGTAGAGTTAATTAGACCTTGTCTGTAAACTATGTCTTTGTAGAAAACAACTATATAAAAGCAAACTACAGCAGCTATTATAGCCGTTATTATATCTATAGGATGTATTTTATCCTTTGGCATATTCTTTTGTGCAGGATATAGTAAAAATATTAAAGACAAACCAAAAGCTAAATGTATGGATCTTAATATCATAGGTTCCATACCTAAAAAAATCGCTGTATAAAGTTGAAATAATGAAAAACACAAAAGAATTATTGTTACTATTTTATTAGCATTGCCGGATAGAACCCTAAAATTTGAACCTTTATCATATTTCCTAAGGATTTTATCGACTTCTTCTTGACTCATTTCTTGGCTTATATCTTGAACAACTTCATTGTTTGTTTTCTTAGTCATAAAATTTCCTCCTTTGAGAAGATTTATATTTTAATTAAATTATAAATATTATATTTGAAGAAAAGTTAAATAAACTTTTTAATATTTTTTTTTCTTGGACGTAAATTGTTATTGAACAATCGCTTTCTTTTAAAATATCCATAAGTTGGTATTGAGTATCTCCTATTTGAAGATAGTGTTTTGGAATAGGTGATATAATCATATTTATTTGTTTGAAAGTACGTTTAGTATAAAGAATGAATTTATCATCTTTAAGTTCAAAATCTTTAGAATCTGCTAAAAATGGTAATCCAACACCAAAAGATTCATAAATAGTTTTTTCTAAGATTATATCATGTTCATCAACATAAAAGAATTCTTCCGCAGGAGTTTTCATAACTGAATGTATATAACCTAAAGAAAATTTGCTATCAGGTAAATAAAATTCAGTTTTAATTCCTGTAGTATTATTTTGTATTACTAATACATTACCGGTTACAATGTTACTACTTAATACAAAAATAATTGAGGATAATATAATTAATGAAATAATAATTATTAAGATAAATTCATTCTTTGTTTGTTTCAATTCAATTCGTTCCTTTTAAAATTATTTTATTCCTTGTTCGTCAAAGTACTTTTGTGCTCCTGGGTGAACAGTTATTCCAATGCCTTGTAAAGCAGTATCTTTAGTTATATCTTTACCAACATTATGTGCAGCAGTTATTCTTTCGCCGTTTTCATATATTGATTTTACCATGTTGTAAGCTAATTCTTCATCTAAAGTGCTGCTTACAGCAAGCATAGCTCTAACTGATAATGTTTTAGCATCAGTTGTTTGTCCTTTATAAGTTGCAGCTGGTATTGTATATTCTGTATAGAATGGGTATTTTTCCAATAATGTTTTAGCAACATCTCCATCTATTGGAACAACATATACTTCATTTTGAGTTGAAAGGTCAACTATCGCAGCTGTTGGTACACCTGCTACTAAAAATGCAGCATCTAATTGTTTGTCTTTAAGTCCTGTAGAAGCTTCTGAGAATGATAAAAATTTAGGATCAATATCCTTTTCAAAGTCAAGTCCTGCAGCAGCTATAATCTGTCTTGCATTAGCTTCAACACCACTACCAATAGCTCCAACTGCAACTCTTTTACCTTTTAAATCAGCAACAGTTTTTACTGATGGATCTGTTGTAATTAATTGTAATGGTTCGCTATAAAGTGTAGCTAATCCTCTTATGTCTGCAAAAGCAGCACCATCGAACATTATTGTTCCAGTTTCAGAATATGAAGCTATGTCGTTTTGAATTATAACAACTTCAACTTTACCTTCTTTTAGAAGATTAACGTTTGCCACTGAAGCACCTGTACTTTGTGCAGTTGCGTTAACTCCAGGAATGTCTTTGTTCCAGATTTCTGCAAAAGCACCACCAAGTGGGAAGTATGTACCTGCTGTTCCACCAGTACCTATATTAACAAATACTTGTTTAGCTGGCGCTGGAGCTGGTTGTGCTGACCCTGCGGGTGCATCAGCTGGTTTTTGAGCACATGCTGTGAAAATTCCTAAAGATAAAACAACTACCAAAAGTAAAGCAAAGATTGATAATTTCTTTTTCATAGATATCTCCTTTTATTTTAAGTTTAAGGCTATGCCTTTTGATTCATTATAAAGTATGACTTTCAATAAAATACAAAAACACTCAGAATAAAACATTTACCTGAGTGTTTTTTGCAAGAATTTATAAAAAACTTTTATTTAATTGATTATTCAATACTAATCATTAGTCCATCTATGAATTTTTTAATGTTAATTTTACCATTGGATGAACTTTTTCCTCTAATATTATCCATTTCTACTTTTACTTCTTCAAAATTGAACAAACTATTAGAGTATGTAATATATATTTCATTCATATAATCTTCAACGCCTAAATAAGCTATATTTGATAATCCTTTATTTATTGCTCGTCTGATTCTTTGTTCCATATTTTTTGAATTAGAACTTAATTCATTACATAATTCATATATATTCATATGTGACATGCTTTTTTTATTGTAAATTAAATAATTACATATGTCTATAATATCTTTAGCTCCTTTTTCACCGGACATTCCTAATTTATTTAAAATTTGTTGTATTTTTCTTGTTTTTTCTACATATAAATCTTCAACAATTTTTATACTACCATCATAATTTGAAAATAAATTTTTAATATTATCCAATGTTAATTTATAATTTATTTTTTCGATAACATTTTTTATAATTGTTGTAACTTCTACAATATTTATAGGTTTATTTATAAAAAAATCTATACCCGTAGTATAAGCTTTACTAATCATATCCTTAGAAGATACTTGGGAAATCATAATGAATTTAGAGTTGCAATTATGGCTCTTAAGTTCTTTTACAACTGCTATTCCATCTTTTCCAGGCATCAATAAATCAATTAAAATTATATCAGGTGAACAAGATATAATTTCAGAAATACAATCATTCCCATTTAATGCATAACCACATACGCTACCTAAATCGTTATCCTCAATAATATTTTCAAGCACTTTTATAATTGCAATATCATCTTCTATGATGTAAAATTTCATTCTATACCTCCATAACAATCAATGGGTATTCTTATTTCAAATTCTGTTCCATTTTCTTCAGAAGAAAATACATTAATAGTTCCTTTAAAATGATTATTAATTAGGGCTTTAACATGTGTTAAACCAATTCCTCTATATATATCACCAGTGCTATAATCAAACTTAGTAGAAAAACCAGGGTTATATATATAGTCAAGGTTTTGTGAAGAAATGCCTTTACCCGTATCCTTAATTATAAATTTGTGAAAATTTTTGTCTATTTTATGATATATTTTTATATAGTTGTTGCTTTTAGATAAATCAATGGATTCAATTGCATTATTAACTAAATTTCTTAGAATGGACATTAGCTGAAAGTGACTTTTAGTTGTAAAATTAACTTCATAGATAAAATCAAGGTTAATACTATTTTTTTTATCTTCAAGTATTCTACAAGTACTATCTTTAAGTATATAAAAAATATCCTTAATACTCATTTCTGTTAAATCAATTTCATTTAATAGTGTACTTTCAATACCTTTTATTACTCCAATATATTCTTTTTTTATTTCGTGAATATCTTTTGTAATATCAAGAGATATACTTTTAATATCTTCAGATTGTTCTGATAAAGATAGTTTTTCATATAGAATGTAAGCTTTACTCATTATACTTTCAATATCTTCAGAGTTTTTTTTCATAAAATAAATTTCACTTTTCAAACTTGAAGTTAACAATATTAAATTTTGATATCTTTTTTCATGTTCTTCTTTAGTTATTAATATTTTATAGTTCCTGATTATAGTTAAAATCATTAATACTATTGTAGCTCGTACTGATGCTATAAAAAATAATATAATTAAATATGAAAAATCTGTAACAGTAAATGTTAATTTCATTCTTAACAGAACTTCAAAAACATTAGAAATAAAATCACACATTAGAACTAAAAAAAACATCTTTGAAAAATTATGATTGTAGCTGGGTTTTTTAAATTTAAAGAGAAGACCATACATAATATAAAAAATAGAACCAGGATATACACTATAAATGGATTGTAATATTCCTATATCTCTAATATTAAGAATGCTAAACCTAACAGCAAATATTAATATGGCAGTTATAAGTGCTGTTTTAAGGGAATCGATTTCATCATATATAAGTAGAATTGGAAATATTATAACGGAAGTAGATACTCTAAAACCGTCTATTATGAAATTTAAATATAATTGTGATGTGGCTGTTACAATAAATCCAATAACCAACATTTTTTGGAAATTTTTCATTGTCACCTCAAAGATATATTATTTATATATATTATATAATGACGAAGAAGCAAAGACAATGTTTTTTAATTTAAAATTTGGATCAAAAGTTGTTTTTTAAAAATATTTTTATGTTTAACTTCGAAATATTAATTAGTTATAAAACAAATAATTTAGAATTTTCTTTAGCAGCATCATTAAAAAATAAACTTTTATTATTTAAATCAACGCATAAGAGCTGAATTTCACTCCAACCTTTAAGGTAAAGCTTGTAAGGTTTTGTATATTTTAAGTTTTTAATATATTTAAGCAATGATTCATGTGTTTTATCACATACCATTATACCAATTATACATTTCTGTATATGAAAGCAGGACTCTGGTTCTTCATTTGCAATTGAAATCAAAAAATTTAAATATTCTTGAATATCACTTTCATTTAAATTAATAAAATGTTTTAAATAATATTTTTCTAATATTTTATAATTTGAAAAAGGTAAAATGCTTTTTTCAATAAATTTATCGGACATATAAATAGACTGGGCATGTAAATTTATTTTTACACCCTTTTCTTCTATATTATCATTAATTTTAAAATTATTATTTAAACGTCTTTTTACTAAATATATGTATTCTTCGTAATCCATCATTCCCACCTAATCCTAATATTCACGAAGAATAGACTAACACCCTATAGTTTTTTTGTCAAATTAATTATTGAAAATAAATATTTATTGTTATATACTTGTAATTAGTATATATACATGTGATTTTATAAGGAGGATTTTATGGAAAAGAAAGATATTAAATGGTCAGAACTTGGATTTAGCTACATTAAAACTGATAAAAGATACATATCTCATTGGAAAAATGGAGGCTGGGATGATGGACAACTTGTTGAAGATAACAAAATTTCAATAAGTGAAGGATCTACATGTTTGCATTATGGACAGGAATGTTTTGAAGGTTTAAAAGCTTATGCAACTAAAGATGGTGGTATTCAATTATTTAGACCTGATATGAATGCTAAAAGAATGCAACAAACATGCGAAAAAATTTTGATGCCAAAAGTTCCTGTTGAAAAATTTATAGACGCTTGTATGCAGGTAGTTAAGGCAAATGAATCGTGGGTACCTCCATATGGTTCAGGAGCAACATTTTATTTAAGGCCATATGTTATCGGTGTTGGTGATAATATTGGAGTAAGACCTGCTGAAGAATATATATTTGGGGTTTTCGGTATGCCAGTTGGACCTTATTTCAAAGGTGGCATGAATCCAGTTAACTTTATTACTACGGATGCTGATAGAGCTGCTCCACATGGAACAGGTAAAATTAAAGTTGGCGGAAATTATGCTGCAAGTTTACAGTCGCATTATGAAGCAGTAAAACGCGGATTTGCTGATTGCATTTATCTTGATCCTTTAACACATACAAAAATTGATGAAGTAGGAGCTGCTAATTTCTTTGGTGTAACTAAGGACAATAAATTTGTAACGCCAGATTCAACTTCTATACTGCCAAGTATTACAAAATTTTCACTTTTACATGTAGCAAAGCATTATTTAAATATGGAAACTGAAGAAACAGATGTTTTAGTTGACAATTTAGATATTTTTGCTGAAGTAGGTGCATGTGGAACTGCAGCAGTTATAACTCCTATTGGTGGAATAGAACATAATGGTAAAATGCATGTTTTTTATAGCGAAACAGAAGTTGGACCAGTTACTAAGAAATTATATAATACGTTGTACGGAATTCAAATGGGTGATATAGAAGCACCTGAAGGATGGATTTATAAAGTAAAATAAATAAAAAAATAATATAATCCTCGCTTTTATGCGAGGATTTTGTATGTTTTTGATTAATTTATAAAAATTTAGCTACTTCTTCTTTTGTATGGCGAAGTCTGAGAATTGATTTGCGCATAAAATCAAATGGTATTACTGTAACAGACAGAGAAAGCACTGTAAAAAATTCTCTAAATGTTAAACCATAGGCCCTAAACACTTTACCGCCATAATAAATCATTATAATTTGTATGATGGACACAAAGAGCATTATAACAACAAATGCTTTATTTTTTAATATATGAGAAAGCAAATTTAATCTTTGTGTTCTTGAATTTAAGCTGTTGAATATGGCACAAAACATAAACAAAGCAAAAAATCCTGTGTATAAATATAAATCATTTTGTGATTGTCTGAAAATTAGATTTAAATTTTGAGATTTTAAAAATAAAACACATAAAAATGTTGTGTACAATCCTGTAAAAAATATTTGATTTTCCATATATCTGTTAATAATTTTGTCATTTTTTACTTTTGGCAGTTCTTCCATATATTCGGGTAAAGGTGGCTCGCCAGCAAATGCTAACCCTGCTAATGTATCCATTACCATATTAACCCACAACATTTGTATAACAGTTATAGGTGATTCCACTCCAATAAATTGTCCGATTAAAGAAGTTAAAACTGCACATACGTTAATTGATAATTGAAATATTATAAATTTTCTAATACTTTTAAAAATGGTTCGACCATAAAGTATTGCTTTAGTAATGGAAAGAAAATTATCATCAAGAATTACTATGTCGGAGGCTTCTTTAGCTATTTCTGTTCCACTTCCCATAGAAAATCCAACATCTGCTTTTTTTAATGCAGGAGCATCATTAACTCCATCACCCGTCATACCTGCTACTAATCCCATTTGTTGGCTAATTTTAATGAGCCTACTTTTATCGCTTGGAAGTGCCCTTGCTACTACGCGCAGAGTGGGTAAAATTTTCATTACTTCTTCATCTGATAAATTATTTAATTCATCAGAATCTATAATAATATTTTCATTTGTTTCTCTTATAAGTCCAGCTTCATATGCAATGGCTTTTGCAGTATTTTTACTGTCACCAGTAATCATGACAACTTGTACACCTGCATTTGTTACTTGTAAAACACTGTCTTTTACATTGTTTCTTACTTCATCTTTTATTCCAACTATTCCAACTAAAGTTAAATTAGAAAAATTGGTTTTATTTATACCCTTTATATTTTCTTTTGATGTAGCAAGAGCTAAAACCCTTATACCTTTTGCAGTCATGGAATTAATTTTTTGTGTTATATATAATGTGTTTAAAATAGGCTGCTCTTCACCATTTATATCATAATATTTTTTGCAATAAGGAAGTATTATTTCAGGTGCACCTTTTATTAAGGTAAGATTTATATCACCATCTATTTCAGTCATAGAATATTTATTTTTGCTATTAAACAAAACTGAATCTTTTTTTATTATATTTAAATTATTTAAAGGACATTCAGTTACAAAATTTAATAATGCTCTGTCAGTTGAATTGCCACCTATAATTACAGCTTTGTTTTTTTCATATGTTATATTTGAAGAATTGTTATACAATGATGATACATAAATTAATTTCCAAAGGTTGTTTTGTATTTTTATATCCCATTTGTCTTTATAATCCGTTCCATTACCGCTTATGAATTCTGAAACTTGGAGTTTTCCTTTTGTTAGTGTTCCTGTTTTATCCGTAAATAAAATATTTAAACTTCCAGCAGTTTCTATTCCTACCATTTTTCTAACTAATACATTATCTTTAATCATTCTTTTCATATTAGATGAAAGAACAACTGTTATCATTACAGGCAAACCTTCAGGTACTGCTACAACAATTATGGTTATAGCATATGTAATTGCCCTTAACACATCCGATAATAAATAAAGGGGATGAGATGAATAAGCTAATATTTCCATGTAATTAAAATGGTTATTTATAACTATTGATTTGAAAAGGGATGAAACTAAAATTAAAATAGCTCCTATATAGCCAAAACGACTAATGCTTTTAGCTAAATCTGTTAGCTTTTGTTTTAAAGGGCTGTCATCCTGCTCTTCTTGAAGTTCTTTAGCAAGTTTGCCATAAAAAGTTTTATCACCAACATCTTTCACTAACATTACTCCTTCACCTTCACAAACAATGCTTCCATTAAACAAAGAGCATTCATTAAAAAAATCATTTGAATGTGAAACTTGTGAATTATTGCTTGGAATTTTATGAGCTTCTTTTGTTTCTCCGTTTAAAGAGGACTGGTCAACATCTATATTTCCATCCATTAAAATACCGTCTGCAGGAATTTTGTCTCCAGGTTGTAAACATATATAATCACCAACAACAACCTCTGTAACAGCAATTTCTGCTATACGGTTGTCCCTATAAACTTTGCATTTAATTTTTTTTGAATCTTCCATAAGTTTTTCAAATGCCAATTGGCTACCATACTCTGAAATACTTGAAACTAATGTAGCTAAAATAATTGAAACTAAAATTCCAATTGATTCATACCAATTAAAATGCCTTATAAAAAAGATTGTATTAAGTAAAAGAGCTACTAATAAAATTTTTATTGTTGGATCGCCAAAGCTTTGTAAATAGTGATTTAAGAAAGTTTTCCTTTTTTTTGTTGTAATTTCATTTGAACCATAGTTAAATTTTGATTTTTCTACCTCTTTTTTGCTTAATCCGCAGTAATTTTTAGTGTTTGTCCTATTTTGCATTTTACACCTCTTTTTATAATCGTTAAATAAATTTTTATTGTTTACCAGAAAGTCGTTTCACCAAAAGTTACGCAGTCACTTTTGGGGTGGTAATCAAATTATTATTCAATATATGAGGACGAGCATTATTATAGAACAGAGAATTAAAGTAATTTATTTGTTGAAAATTTAAAAAAATGGGGTATAATAGAAATAATGATTTATAACTTATTTTAATAAATTTAGGTGGGAAAACTATGAATGATGAAATATTAGTCACTGAAGAAGGTTATCAAGAACTATTAAATGAATTAGAGACAAGGAAATCTAAAACAAGAAAAGAAATATCCGAAAGAATAAAGGGAGCCTTGAAAGAAGGCGACTTAAGTGAAAATGCAGAATATACAGAATCGAAGGATGAACAAAATAAAAACGAATCAAGAATTATTGTATTAGAATATCAAATAAAACATGCAAAAATATTAAAACCTAATGAAAAATTAAAAGGTACTGTTCAAATAGGAAGCAAAGTAAAAGTAAGAGATATAGAATTTGATGAAATAGAAGAATACGCAGTAGTAGGTGTTACAGAAGCCGACCCTATCAATGGTAAAATATCTTTAATTTCTCCTTTGGGATCAGTATTAATGGGTAAAAAAATAGGAGATTTAGTTGATGTAACGTCTCCAGGTGGTATTGTTAAATACGAAATTATAGAATTATATTAACTGAATTAAATTTTGTTTAAGCTTTGTAATGTACGATTACAAGGCTTAATTATATTGAAATAATTTAAGATATATTTCTTGTATAATCCTTGAGTTAATTGTATAATAATTGATGAAAAGAAAAGGGGACAATATGACTGGTAATAATGAAATGGAAACGGTTAAGAAAACAAGTATTGGCGGCCAGGCTTTAATAGAAGGTATTATGATGAAAGGTCCTGACGCTATGGCAACTGCCATAAGAAAACCCGATGGTGAAATAATAGTAAAAAAAGAGAAAAATAATCCCATGTTTAAACACAAGTTTTTTAAACTTCCTATAATAAGGGGATCATTTATTTTAATAGATTCAATGGTAAATGGTGTAAAAGAACTTATGTATTCAGCAGAATTTTTTGGTGAAGAATATGAAGAAGATGCTCTGGATAAATTCATAAAAAAAATATTTAAAGATAAAGCAGATACTGCAATCATATATGTTTCAGTTTTTATAGCTATGTTATTTTCAATAGGAATATTTATATTAGGACCTTCGCTTTTAACTAATTTACTACAAGGAATGGTTAAAAACACATTTATGCTTAATTTTATTGAAGGGATAATAAGAGTTGCTATATTTGTTATCTATGTTTTATTAGTTTCTAAATTAAATGATATAAAAAGAGTGTTCATGTATCACGGAGCAGAACATAAAACCATATATTGTTATGAAAATGGTGAGGAGCTAACAGTTGAAAATGCAAAAAAATATTCAACGCTTCACCCAAGATGTGGAAGCAGTTTTATGATAAATGTAATGATTATAAGCATTATTGTATTTGCATTCTTTGGATGGCCAAATCCTTTAATGCGTGTCGTTATAAGACTTTTGATGTTGCCTTTAATTGCAGGATTGTCTTATGAACTTAACAGATTTATAGGAAAAAGAAATTCAGATAATTTTTTATTTAAAATTATCACATACCCAGGATTCTTAATTCAAAAAATAACAACGAATGAGCCTGATGATTCTATGTTAGAAGTTGCCATAGCAGCTATGAAAGAAGTTATTCCTGATAATGGAGAAGATGATAGATGGTAAAAACTACAATTGAAAAATTGTTAAAATATGGAATTGAAACGGTGGAAAAAAGGGAATTTAATAATCCCTTTCTTGATGTACAATTAATTTTATGCTTTTTACTGAAAAAAGATAGAATTTATTTACATATCCACAAGGATGATGAAGTAAGTGAAGAAATATCAAACAAATTTTATGAAATGGTCAGAAAACGAAATTCCGGGTATCCTCTTCAGTATATGACAAATGAACAGGAATTTATGGGATTGAATTTTTATGTCCAAGAAGGAGTTTTGGTGCCAAGGCCTGACACTGAAACACTAGTAGAAAAAATTATTAAATTTGTAAATGAAAATGAGTATTTTAAAAATAATAAAATAAAAATACTTGATTTAGGTACAGGAAGCGGAGCCATCGCTTTAAGCTTAGCTTATTATTTAAAAAACTCATATGTGACTGCGGTAGATATAAGCGATATTGCAATAGAAACTGCAAAGAAAAATGTAGAACAATTTAAATTAAATAATGTTGAAATAATTAAAGGAGATATATTTGGAAATCTCAATTTAAATGATGAAAGATTTCATATTTTAGTATCAAATCCTCCTTATATTGAAAAAGAAGTTATAAAAAATCTTCAAAAGGAAGTTTCGACTTATGAACCTAAACTTGCTCTTGATGGTGGAGAAGACGGACTTGATTATTACAGACAAATAGCAAAAATATATAATAATATTCATGCTGACAAAAGTATTTTATCTGTGGAAATCGGACATGACCAAAAAAATTCTGTAACAGAAATATTTAATAATATAAATTTATTTAATAAAATAGAAGTGGATAAAGATTTAAGTGAAAATGATCGTGTAGTGACTGGATTTTTGTAGCGCAATAATAAAATAATTAGTGGTTTCCTAAAAGGTAATAGATATTAAAATAAATTAGAGTGTAAATAATACAGAGGTGTAGAATGTTAGATAAATTAGAATTTCTTGAAGAAAAATATATAGATATGACTCAGCAAATTTCAGACCCAGAAGTTTTAAGTGATTCACAAAAATTGCAAAAACTTATGAAAGAACAAGCGAGTATTGAACCAATAGTAATGAAATATAAAGAGTATAAAGAAGTTAAAACACAACTTGATGAATCTAGAGAAATGCTTAAAGAAAAATTAGATGATGATTTCAAAGATATGGTAAAAGAAGAAGTTAAGGAATTAACTGAAAAAGAAGATATACTTTCTCAGGAACTTAAAATTCTTTTATTACCAAAGGACCCTAATGATGATAAAGATGTTATAGTAGAAATAAGAGCTGGAGTAGGCGGAGATGAAGCAGGCTTATTTGCTGGTAATTTACTTCGTATGTATTTAAGATATGCAGAAAGACAGGGCTGGAAAACTGAATTTATGTCAGCTAGTGATCAAGGTGTTGGAGGATATAAAGAAGTTATTTTTGCTATAAAAGGAAAAGGCGCATATTCTAAATTAAAATATGAAAGTGGTGTTCATAGAGTTCAACGTGTGCCTGATACAGAATCAAGCGGTCGTATTCACACTTCATCTGCAACAGTTGCAGTTTTACCTGAAGTTGAGGATATAGATATAGATATAAACCCAAATGATTGTAGAGTGGATGTATTCAGATCATCAGGTAATGGAGGACAGTGTGTAAATACAACTGACTCTGCAGTAAGACTAACGCATATTCCAACAGGCATAGTTATTTCTTGCCAGGATGAAAAATCACAGCTTAAAAATAAAGATAAAGCTTTTAAAATATTAAAAGCAAAATTATATGATAAATATTTACAAGAACAAAATGATGAGCAAGCTCAGGATAGAAAAAGCCAGGTAGGTTCAGGTGATAGAAGTGAGAGAATAAGAACTTACAATTATCCACAAGGAAGAATTTCTGACCATAGAATCAATTTAACATTGTATAAATTAGATTCGTTCTTAGATGGAGATATAACTGAAATGCTTGAAGCATTAATCACTTCCGATCAAGCAGAAAAATTAAAAACTGTTTCAGCATAATATAAATTTTTAAAGAGAAAGCCTTATTTAAGGCTTTCTTAATATTCAAATGGTAAAATTACACAATTAATATGGAGTGCAAAATGAGAATAGATAAATATTTAAAAAATGCTCGTGTAATAAAAAGAAGAACTGTAGCAAAAGAAGCATGTGAACAAAGTAGGGTTTTAGTGAATGGAAAAGCTGCTAAGCCAGGTACAGAAGTTAATGTTGGTGATGAAATTGAAATTATTTTTGGAACAAAACCAATGAAAATTAAAGTGGAACAACTTTTAGAACATGTTATGAAAGATGATTCTAAAACAATGTATAGCATTATAGGAAATGATATAAATAATGACTAATCTATATAAGCTATTATCAAACTAAATT
>DIVM01000102.1 GCA_002435835.1 Firmicutes bacterium UBA6132 | reverse complement strand
GTACTCATGGCGGAAAAGGAAGCGCTGCTCATAAAGCTGCAGTTGTTGGAGATACAGTAGGAGATCCATTCAAAGATACTTCTGGACCTTCTATAAATATATTAATTAAACTTATTACAGTTGTTTCACTTGTATTTGGACCATTGATAGCTCAATACGGTGGAGTATTGCTTAAACTTTTCTAACATATTATATACAGAACTCAAAAGACTTCTCTTCTGGAGGGGTCTTTTTTCTTTTTATAAATATAAATTCACATTGTATATTAATACTTTAAGGCGTATAATATTATTATATAGAAAACGTTAGCATTTTTAAGGGAGTGAAATTATGTTTATAACAGAAGTTGATAATGATAGACCAATAATTAAGGAATGGCTTAGTTTTGTAAATAAAGGAAGCAAGCCTAATACGGTGCGTGATGATGTTTTAAAATCATGGGAAAGGAGCAGGGAATATAATATTGATCCATATAGTGGTAAATCAAATCTATTATTGACTAAAGAAGAGTTTAATAAAAAAATTAAGTTATACAATGACATGATTATATTGGCTGAACCATATATTGAAAAAATATATGATATAATAAAAAATCAGGGATATTTGTTTTTTATAACAGATAATGAAGGAAATCTTCTTTTAGTTAGAGGTGATAAAAACACTCTAGATACTTTCAAAAGAGAAATAAACTTTTGTGAAGGTGTATCATGGAGCGAAAGTGCAGTTGGGACAACTGCTGTATCCATGGTACTATATCATGGATTACCTGTACCCTTTATGTCTGAGGAAAAATATTGTTATGAACTAAAAAAAAGGGCATGCTCTGCTGTACCAATCAGAAATATAGATGGTGAGCTGATTATTATATTAGGAGTTGCTGCTTGCTTTCCAAACCCAAATATTCAAATTTTTGGCATGCTCTTATCTGTACAGATGTCCTTAGAAAATAGATTAAGAATGCAAAATTTAAATAAAGAGTTATGTATGATAAGCAATTGTTATAAGACAGTATTTAATTCTGTATCCGAACCAATAATTATTATAAATAACAAGGGTATAATAACTGATATTAATAATAAAGCTAAAGACATTATAGGGAAAGAATCCAACAAAATGCTAGATAAAAGTGCTAGCGAAGTGTTTGATTTTTATCCTGTTATATTGAATGTACTAAAAACAGGCAGAGAGTTTACCGGAGAAATTTATGATACTAAGAATTTAAAACGTCCAATTTCAATTAAGAATAGTATTCCTTTATTTAATGACAACAAAGATATTTATGGATGTATAAATATATTAAATATTGATTCTGCAAATAGTAATTCTACATATGAAAAAAGTAAACAAACAAAATATACCTTCGATAGTATTGCAGGAATAAGTAAAGAAATAGCTACTTCAAAGCAATTAGCAAAAAAATCAGCATTAACAGAATATAATGTTTTAATAACAGGAGAGAGTGGTACGGGTAAGGAATTATTTGCTCAGGCAATTCATAATTTTAGTTTAAGAAGTAAAGGACCTTTTATAGCTATCAACTGTGGTTCTATACCAAATGAGTTAATTGAAAGCGAATTTTTTGGCTACGAAAGTGGAGCTTTTACAGGAGCAAATAAGGTAGGGAGCAAAGGTAAATTTGAATTTGCCAAAGGAGGCACAATTTTTCTTGATGAAATCTGTGAAATGCCTAAGAATTTGCAAATCAGGCTATTAAGGGTGCTTCAAGAAAAAGAGATTACGCGTGTAGGTGGATCTAATACAATTCCAGTAGATATAAGAATAATATCTGCGACAAATAAAAATTTAACAAAGGAAATAAAGGAAGGAAGATTTAGAGAGGATTTGTTTTGGAGACTTAACGTTATCGAAATAAATATTCCAAAACTTGCTGATAGAAAAAATGACATTGAAATATTGGCAGAGTATTTTGTTAAAAAATATTCTTGTGATTTTAATAAAAAATTTATAATTGATAAAAAAACTATTAATATATTAAAAAGTTATGAATGGCCAGGAAATGTTCGAGAACTAGAAAATGCTATAAAAAGATCTCTTGTATTCGTAGAGGGTAATGTTATTCTTCCGCAGCACCTGCCTGAATATGTAATTTCAGGAAATACGAACATTGTTTTGACGAATGATACGTCAATTGGAAAAATACAGAATAATCTAATATTAAAAACACTTGATGAAAATGAAGGAAACGTGACAAAAGCGGCCAAAAAATTAGGAATATCAAGAAATACTGTTTATAATAAATTAAAAAGAATGGAGTAATTGTTATATGTCATGAATTTTAACAACTGCAAAAATATTTAGCAATTTATTTACTTATTAAATTTGACTATATTTGTAAAAATATTAAACTTTACCAGTAATTTTGGTGAAGTTTTTATTTGGCATAAATTATGCTATATATATTTATGTAAAATAAGTAACTTTCATTAGTTTCCGGAAACTAGAAAGTCTAAAAAAATAAGTATTTAAAATTTTGCATTGAAAAAGGAGGAAAAAAATGTCTGAAATTAATTATAGTATAGGAACTGAAAATCAGATGAAATGGAGGCAAAACTATTTTTTTCAACCAAGAGGAATAGGTTTTTTAGAACCAGGACCAGTACCATTAGATCATGTTTTTATAAGTGCATATAACATTGCAAAATCTTCTTATCAAATTTATCCAGAAGTATTTAATATAGAATATTTATCAAAGAAGACTGGAATAGAAAAAAATGAAGTTATAAAAAGACTTCACAGGTTATATGATGAACATTTGATTGTGTTTGTTATGAATCCTGCCACTCAAGTTGAAGGATGGGGTTTATATTATTGGTTTGTAAAATTAAAAGATGGCACTCCTAAAGAAACTAAGGCAAAATTATCAGACTGGTTTCAAAGCAAGGATGATATTTGTACTGGATTTGAGTCAGAAGGAGATTTTGACTTCTTTAATGGTAATCATATGAGAGTACTAGACAATCTGTTGTATGACGTTATAGGTCCATGGAAGGATAATGATGAGGTAGAGCATGTACATATTTGTCCTATCAGAAGAGATGTGCGTGAGTCTCATGTAAATATGTGGGATGCTCCTATAGACGATTACAGGAAAGCTTATTGGGGAGAAGGTCAGTTAGAAAAATTAGCAAAACTACAAAATAAAATGGATTTAACGGATTTAAAGCTCTTTGATGCATTAAATGAAGCAAGACCTATGGAGGAATACTTTGACTTTGATGTACTTTCAAAAGTATCAGGATTGGATAAAAAAGATATGTTAAATGGAATCAAGGAAGTTGTAGAAGTACAGAGAACATTAGTTCCTTTATTTCACCTTAATTTCATAAAGCTAAATCTTACTAATCATTTGTTTGTTATTAGAACTTTTCAAACAACTCCTTGCTACCGCAAGGCGCAAATAGTAGATGAACTTAGTAAAATTCCAGAATTCAACACAATACTTGAATTTAGTGATGCTTTCTATGATATTGCAGTAGGTGCTTATAATCAGATAACTGATGTAAACGCTATAAGAGAAAAACTTTTAAAATATAGTGAAATTGAGGAAATTAAGGAAATTGATTTAAAAAAAATGTTTAGACGCTGGGTTTGCAGGTTAGATGATAATAACGGCTATTGGGAAGAATGTGTATTTACAGATGATTTCCTTCAGGATAGGACAATAAAAAATACTCCGGTAAAATGTCAATTTGGAAGGGAGGACAAATAAATGAAGATAGATGCTCCTCGTAAATATGTTGTTGATAATTTAAAGTATGCACTTAGTCCTTCCTCTATTGCCATAGTAGGTGCTTCGCGTTATGATGGAAAAGTTGGGTATAAGGTAATTGAAGGATTAAATAAATGGGGTTACAAAGGTGCAATATATCCGGTTAACCCAAGAGCAGAGAGTGTAAAAGGGTTAAAGGCATACAAGACAATTACAGATATACCAGGCACTGTTGATTTAGTTTTTGTAGCAGTCCCAGCCCACCTAGTAAAAATGGTATTAGAACATGCAGTAGCTAAGAAGGCTAAAGTTGTGGTTATTTCAACTAGTGCATTTAAAGAAATAGGCAGGGGTACACTTCAGGATGAGTTGACTCAGTATTGCAGAGATAACAAGCTTCCATTGATTGGTCCTAACTTAGTTGGAATGGGTAGCCCTTATCTTAACTTTAATTGCGGATTTATTCCATATCTGCCGGTTGAGGGACCTGTAGCTATGATTTCACAATCCGGCGCAAATCTTTTAGCTGCATTAGGAACTTCTCAGACACAAAATTTTGGAATGAGTTTTTTTGTAGGACTTGGCAACAAAGCGGATGTAGATTTTGCAGAGTTTATTGAATATGGAGCCAATGATCCACACACAAACTGCATAGCTACATATATTGAGGGTTTGGATTCTCCAGAAGCATATATAAAAGCGTGTCAAAATGTAGTACCTAAAAAACCAGTAGTAGCAATTAAAGTAGGTGGATCTAAAATAGGTGTAAAAGCAGCATTTGCTCATACAGCTTCGGAAAATGAAGGTACCACTGATAAACTACATGATGAAATTTTTGAAAAGGCAGGAGTAATAAGAGCAACAACTTGGCAGGAATTTCTGGATATCTCATTGGCATTGGGGTTGCAGCCTCCTTTAAAGGGTGATAATGTTGTTATGATTACTAACGGCGGGGGATCAGGATTGTTATCGTGCGACCATTTTGAAAGAATAGGCATGCCAATGCGAGAATTAAAAGACATATCTCCTATGCTGGCAATTAAAATAAGGGCATATATGCCAATGTTTGGTTCGCCGTTAAATCCTGTGGATATATCAGGAACGGCTACACCAATTCAATATAAGGGAGCAATTACTCAGGCAATAAGAGATCCAAATGTTGATGCCATTTATGGTTCAATATGTCCTACATCAGTAACTGATGTTCCGGCAGTAACTGATTTGTATATAAGTATATATGAAAATCATAAACATCTTGGTAAACCATTAATAATGGAATGCCAGGGAGGTGATGAGTGCCAACAAGCTATAATGAAATTAAGAGCACATGGTATACCAGCTTATCCAACTGCAGAGCAGGCGGTGAATGCTATAGTTGCCTTAAGGAAATACGGTAAAATTTTAGAAAAATCAAAAAATATTAAATAAAAATTAATAATATTTTTTTACTCTCTAAAGTGACTAGCATATATTCGTAATTTTGATTTATTAATAAAAGGAAGAGCCAAAAAAGGTTCTTCCTTTAGCATATATTTTGATAATGGAGGAAAGAAACAAATGGGTACTTTAATAATAATAGCTCCTATAGTTGGGGTTGTAGCTTTACTATTTGCTTTTTATAAAGCAGCCGGTATCAACAAAGTTGATCCAGGTACAGAAAGAATGCAAGATATAGCTTCATTTATTCATGAAGGTGCAATGGCATTCCTTGCAAGAGAATACAAATCTGTTGGTATCTTCGCAATTATTATGTTCTTCGTATTAGGTTTTGGAATTGGATGGCCAACTGCTTTATCTTTTGCTCTTGGAGCTAGCTTCTCTATTATGGCCGGATATTTTGGAATGACAGTTGCTACAAAAGCAAACGTAAGAACAGCAAATGCTGCAAGAACATCTGGAATGAACAAAGCATTAGATGTAGCATTCTCAGGTGGTTCAGTAATGGGTATGGTAGTTGTAGGTCTTGGACTTTTTGGCTGTGGAGTATTATGGTTAATATTTGAAGATGCAGTTATATTAACTGGTTACAGCTTGGGAGCTTCTTCAATAGCACTTTTTGCACGTGTAGGCGGAGGTATTTATACTAAAGCTGCAGACGTTGGAGCTGACTTGGTTGGAAAAGTTGAAGCTGGAATACCAGAAGACGATCCTAGAAACCCAGCTGTTATAGCAGATAACGTTGGAGACAATGTTGGAGACGTTGCAGGCATGGGAGCTGACTTATTTGAATCATATGTTGGT
>DIVM01000040.1 GCA_002435835.1 Firmicutes bacterium UBA6132 | reverse complement strand
ATGAAATAATTAAAGACCACACTGTAATGTTAAACCGTGCCCCTACTCTACATAGACTTGGTATACAATCATTTGAGCCAGTATTAGTAGATGGAAAAGCTATTAAACTTCATCCACTTGTATGTACTGCATACAACGCAGACTTCGACGGAGACCAAATGGCCGTACACGTTCCATTATCAGTTGAGGCCCAAGCTGAATCAAGATTTTTAATGATGTCAGTTAATAACATATTAGCTCCAAAAGATGGTAGACCTATAACTACTCCTACACAGGATATGGTTCTTGGATGTTATTACTTGACTCTTGAAAAACATGATGCTCCTGGAATTGGAATGATATTTAAAGATTATGATGAAATGTATGTAGCGTACTTTAATAAAGAAGTATCTCTTCATGCAAGAGTTAAAGTTAGATTGACAGTTGGTGGAGAATCTAAATTAGTTGAAAGTACTGTAGGAAGATTTATATTTAATGAAAGTATTCCTCAAGACCTAGGTTTTATAGACAGAGAGAAAGATAAATTCTCACTTGAAGTTGATAAAACTGTAACTAAAAAGACATTAGAAGAAATTGTATACAAATGTTTCAGAAAACATGGAAATTCAAATACAGCTGATGTTCTTGATGGAATAAAATCTAAAGGATACAGATATTCAACTATAGGAGCTATAACAGTAAGTGTTAGTGATATAACTGTACCTGAAGAAAAGAAATTATTAATTGAAAAAGCTGAAAAGCAAGTTATCGAATACGAGAAAAAGTATAGAAGAGGCTTGATGACGGATGAAGAAAGATATGAAAATGTTATAAAAATTTGGAACCAAACTTCTGAAGATGTAACAGATGCTCTTATGAAAAGTTTGGATGAATTAAATAATATTTATATCATGTCTGTATCAGGAGCCCGTGGTGGTCGTAACCAGATTAAACAGCTTGCCGGTATGCGTGGTCTTATGGCATCTGCATCTGGTAAGACAGTTGAAGTTCCTGTTAAGTCAAACTTCCGTGAAGGTTTATCAGTCCTTGAATTCTTCTTGTCAGCTACTGGAGCCCGTAAAGGTTTAACAGATACTGCCTTAAGAACAGCAGACTCTGGTTACTTAACAAGAAGACTTGTTGACGTAAGCCAAGACGTTATTGTAAGAGAACTTGACTGCGGAACTACTGATGGTATTGAAGTTGAATCTTTTATAGATGGTAAAGAAGTCATAGAAGAAATGAAAGAAAGATGTGCAGATAGATACGCTTCTCAAGATATAATTAATCCAGAAACTGGAGAAGTTATGGTTGAAGGTGGAGCATTTATTTCTGAAGACATGGCTAATAAAATACAAAATACTGGTATTAAATCAGTAAGAGTAAGATCAGTTCTTACTTGTAAAGCACGTCATGGTGTTTGTGCAAAATGTTATGGAACAAATTTAGCAACTGGTAAACCAGTACATGTTGGTGCAACAGTTGGTATTATAGCAGCTCAATCAATAGGTGAGCCTGGTACACAGCTTACAATGCGTACATTCCATACTGGTGGTATCGCAGCAGCAGCTGACATTACTCAAGGTTTACCACGTGTTGAGGAGTTATTTGAAGCAAGAAAACCAAAAGGTCAAGCGATTATTTCAGATATATCAGGAATTGTAACTGTAACTGAAAAAATCCATAAGCGTGAGGTTACAGTTTCTAATAGCTCCATAGCAGATGCAAAAACTTATTTGATACCTTATGGCTCTAAAATATTAGTTACTGATGGTGATCAAATTGAAGCCGGTGATAATCTTACTGAAGGTTCTAGTAACCCACATGATATTTTAAGAATTAAAGGCGTTAAAGCTTTACAATCTTATATACTCATGGAAGTTCAAAGAGTTTACAGAATGCAGGGTGTTGATATCTCAGATAAGCACATTGAAGTTATTATAAGACAAATGCTTAACAGAACACGAATCGATGAAGCAGGTGATACTGATATGCTTCCAGGAAGTCTTGTTTCTAAATTTGAATTTGTAGATAAAAATGAAGCTGCTATAGCTGAAGGTAGAGAACCTGCACAAGGTGAATCTGCTTTACTAGGTATTACAAAATCATCATTGGCTACTGATTCATTCCTTGCTTCAGCATCATTCCAGGAAACTACAAGAGTATTAACGGATGCTGCTACAAAAGGTAAAGTTGATAATTTGTTAGGCTTAAAAGAAAATGTTATAATCGGTAAACTTATACCTGCTGGAACTGGTATGAAACGTTACAGGAATATAGGCATATCTACTGAAGGTGCTGAAACAAATTATGATGATGAATTCGATGATATAGAAAATTAATAAATTTTTAATTTAGTCTTATCGAAAAATCAGTAATAACCGAATAAAAATAAATAAAATGTAAATTCAAAAAATAATTTGACATATAAATAATTAGATGATAAAATACTTTAGTGTTTTAATCCTTTAAAATTAATGAAGATTATGTTTCGTTAGGGACATAATCTTTATGGTGTTTGAAAGGAGACCATATGATTGAAAATGGAAAAAAGGTAGTAATAGGTAAAAAGCAAACTTTAAGAGCAATAACTAAGAATGAAGTTTCTATAGTTTATGTGTCTGAAGATGCTGATATGTACGTTACTCAACCAATAATTGATGTTTGCACAAATCAAAATATTGAAATAATATATTTTGACAATATGAGGGAGCTTGGAAAAGCTTGCGGTATTGATGTAAACGCAGCGGCAGCTGCCGTTTTAAAATAGATTTATATATACAAGAAGGAGGTGCACGAATGCCAACTATTAACCAGTTAGTGAGAAAAGGAAGACAAGAAGTAACTTACAAATCCAATTCTCCAGCATTAAATGTAAGCTTTAACACATTACAAAAAAAGATGAATACTACAAATTCACCTCAAAAAAGAGGAGTTTGTACATCAGTTAAAACAGTAACACCTAAAAAACCTAACTCAGCTTTAAGAAAAATTGCCAGAGTT
Organism: Firmicutes bacterium UBA6132; assembly: GCA_002435835.1. The sequence goes on along the minus strand of DIVM01000040.1, from coordinate 3,230 downwards.
AAGTTAACAAATGGTACTGAAGTAACTGCATACATCCCAGGTGTAGGCCACAACTTACAAGAACACAGCGTTGTTTTAATAAGAGGTGGTAGAGTTAAAGACTTACCAGGAGTTAGATACCATATAATTAGGGGTACTCTTGATACAGCTGGTGTTAACAAAAGAGCTCAATCAAGATCTAAATATGGAGCTAAAAAAGAAAAAGCAAAAAAATAATTGACGATATCCGGCACAAATGCAGTTTATGATATGCTGCAAAGCGCCTCATAATATATATGATGCATTTTGTGCACAACGGCAAAGCATAATATTGTCGAGTACCTATGAATTAAATTTCTATTAAGGAGGGAAGAACAGTGCCAAGAAAAGGACACATTCAAAAAAGAGCAGTAATGGAAGATCCAATATACAAAGATAAAGTTGTTTCAAAATTGATCAACGCACTTATGTATGATGGAAAAAAAGGTGTTGCTCAAACAATAGTTTATGATGCATTTGACATCATCAAAGAAAAAACAGGTGAAGAACCAATAGAGATATTTACAAAGGCTATGAACAACATCATGCCAGTTCTTGAAGTTAAAGCAAGAAGAGTTGGTGGTGCAACATACCAAGTACCTATGGAAGTTAGACCTGAAAGAAGACAAACTTTAGGTTTAAGATGGTTAGTAACTTATTCTCGTAAAAGAGGAGAAAAAACTATGCGTGAAAAGCTTGCAAAAGAATTAATGGATGCAGCTAACAGCGTAGGATCAAGCGTTAAGAAAAGAGAAGATACACATAAAATGGCTGAAGCTAATAAAGCATTTGCACATTTTAGATGGTAATAGACTAAATTTTGTAAGAAAAAATTTAGCAGCTTGAAGGAGGGAAAAAATGAGTAGAGAATATTCTTTAGAGAATACAAGAAATATCGGTATAATGGCGCATATTGATGCGGGAAAAACTACATGTACTGAAAGAATCCTGTTCTACACTGGAAAAATCCACAAAATAGGAGAAACTCACGAAGGTGCATCTCAAATGGACTGGATGGAACAAGAGCAGGAAAGAGGAATTACAATAACTTCAGCTGCTACTACTTGTCATTGGAAAGATGTAAGAGTTAACATTATAGATACACCAGGCCACGTAGATTTCACAGTTGAAGTTGAAAGATCTCTTAGAGTTCTGGATGGTGCTGTAACAGTATTTGATGCTAAAATGGGGGTTGAACCTCAGTCGGAAACTGTTTGGAGACAGGCAGATAAATATCATGTACCAAGAATTTGTTTTGTTAACAAAATGGATAAATTAGGTGCTAATTTCTTTTATTCAGTAGGAACGATGATAGATAGATTAAAAGCTAATGCTGTTCCAATTCAATTACCAATAGGTGTTGAAGAAAACTTTAAAGCTATTATAGACTTAGTTGAAATGAAAGCTATTAACTATAATAACGAAGAAGGAACAGATATCACTGTTACTGAAATACCAGCGGAATATTTAGATCAAGCAAATGAATACAGAGAAAAACTTATAGAAGCTGTTTCAGATACTGATGAAGTATTAATGGAAAAATACTTAAATGGTGAAGAATTCACTGTTGAAGAATTAAAGAAAGCTATAAGAATTGCAACAACTAATGTTCAAATAATCCCTGTATTATGCGGATCTGCATATAAACACAAAGGTGTTAGATTGTTATTGGATGCAGTAATTGAGTATTTACCAAGCCCGGTTGATGTACCACAAATGAAAGGTTTTGATCCTGATACTAAAGAAGAAGTAGTTGTTGGAATATCAGATGATGCACCTTTAGCAGCATTAGCATTTAAAATAATGACTGACCCATTTGTTGGAAAACTTACTTTCTTTAGAATTTATGGTGGAACAATGGAATCAGGAAGCTACGTATTAAATTCTACTAAAAACAAGAAAGAAAGAATTGGCCGTATTCTTCAGATGCATGCAAACAAAAGAGAAGAAATTAAAACATCTTATTCAGGAGATATAGAAGCTGCAGTAGGCTTAAAATTTACTACTACAGGCGAGACATTGTGTGATCCAGATCACCCAGTAGTTTTGGAATCTATGGAATTCCCTGATCCAGTTATAGAAGTAGCAATAGAACCTAAGACTAAAGCAGGACAGGAAAAAATGGGTATTGGCCTTCAAAAGCTTGCTGAAGAAGATCCAACATTCAAAACTTTCACTAATCCTGATACAGGTCAAACAATAATTGCAGGTATGGGCGAACTACATTTGGAAATCATAGTTGATAGACTTTTAAGAGAATTTAAAGTTGAAGCTAATGTAGGTAAACCACAAGTTTCTTATAAAGAAACAATCGTAGGAAATGCTGATGTTGATACTAAATACGCTAGACAATCTGGTGGTAAAGGACAATATGGTCACGTTAAAATTAAATTGGAGCCTCAAGAAGCAGGCAAAGGCATTGAGTTTGTTAATGCTGTTACTGGTGGAGCTATTCCAAGAGAATACATTCCAGCTGTTGAAGCCGGTGTAAGAGGAGCAGCAGAGAATGGTATTCTTGCTGGATTCCCAGTTATTGATTTTAAAGTTACATTATATGATGGATCTTACCATGAAGTTGACTCAAGCGAAATGGCGTTTAAAATTGCCGGTTCTATGGCATTTAAAGACGCTATGAGAAAAGCAACACCAGTATTGCTTGAGCCTTATATGAAAGTTGAAGTAACAACTCCAGAAGAATATCTTGGAGATGTTATGGGAGATACGAGTTCAAGAAGAGGTAGAGTTGAAGGATTTACTGATAGAAACGGAATAAAAGTTGTAGATGCATTTGTTCCATTATCAGAAATGTTTGGATATGCTACTGTACTTCGTTCTATGTCTCAAGGTAGAGCAAGTTATGCAATGGAATTTGATCACTTTGAAAGAGTTCCAAACTCAGTAGCTGAAAAAATAATGACAAAATAATATAAATTATTTATTATATAAATAACTTACGAATCTATTAAAACTATTAAATTAGGAGGAAATTTTAAATGGCTAAACAAAAATTTGAAAGAAATAAACCTCACGTTAATGTTGGAACAATCGGACACGTTGACCACGGTAAAACTACTTTAACAGCAGCAATAACAAAAACATTACATGACAGAAACGGTACTGGTGAAGCTGTAGACTTCGCTAATATCGATAAAGCACCAGAAGAAAGAGAAAGAGGAATCACAATTTCAACAGCACACGTTGAATATGAAACT
>DIVM01000364.1 GCA_002435835.1 Firmicutes bacterium UBA6132 | reverse complement strand
CAACAAGCTGCAAGGGATATCGTCGCTGCTTCAATTGAGTTTGTAGCTAAAGTTCATCGTTTTGATGGTCTTGTAACAGTTGCATCTTGTGATAACATTATTGCTGGCTGTTATTTAGGAATGGCAAGATTAAACATTCCTACATTATGTGTTACTGGCGGCTCTATGACTGCAGGAAGCTACAAAGGTGAAAAAATTGTGCAGGCCCAACTTGATGTTGCTGCTCTTAGTGGAGAAAGTGAAGAAGTGTTAAGTGAAATGGAAGAATGTGTTTGTCCTTCATTTGGTGCTTGTCCTTCAATGGGTACAGCAAATACTATGCAAATGACTGGCGAGATAATAAATTTTGTATTGCCTGGTACAGCAACAATTCCATCAATAGACAACGTAAAATTAAGAAAATGTACAGAAGCTGGAAGAGCTATTGTAGCAATGACTATTGCAGATCGTAAACCATCAGATCTTATTACAAAAGAAACATTATTAAATGCTATTGCATTTGCTATGGCTACTGCTGCTTCTACAAACATAGTTTTACATCTTATAGCTATTGCAAACGAGTTAGGTATTAAGATTACGTTAGATGATTTTGATCATTATGCAAATAGAATTCCTTGTATAACAGGTGTAATTCCAAGCGGTCCTTATACTGTTGTAGATTTCAATTATGCTGGTGGACCTTTAGCAGTTATGAAAATGATTGAAAGCGAATTATATACAAATGTACCTACAATGGATGGACGTACATGGAAAGAACTTCTTGCTAATGTTGTAGCTAAAAGCTCAGATGTTATCAGAAGTCTTGATAATCCATTATATACTGAACCTGGACTTAAAATTCTTAAAGGAAATCTTTCTCCAACTGGTTCGATAGTTCGTCCTACAGGAGTTCCAGAAGAAATGAAACAATTCTCAGGTAAAGCAAAAGTATTTAGCAGTGACTTAGATTCTTATGAAGCTATTGAACGTGGCGAGATAGTAGCTGGAGATGTAATTGTTATACGTTATGAAGGTTGCGTAGGCGCTCCAGGTATGACAGAACTTATGGTAACAACTGATGCATTAATAGCTAAAGGACTTCATAAAAGTGTTGGTCTTATATCAGATGCAAGATTCTCCGGATTCAATTATGGAGCTATTGTTGGCCATGTTACACCAGAAGCAGCAAAAGGCGGCTTAATTGGACTTATAGAAGAAGGAGATATAATCACTGTTGATACTGTTAAAGGAACAATAAATCTTGAAGTTTCTGAAGATGTTATTGCAGAAAGAAGAAAGAATTGGGTATGCCCACCTACAAAAGTAAGCTCCGGTCTATTAGATATTTATGCAAGAAACTGCAGACCAGCAGATGAAGGTGGAGCTATGCAACCATGGGATATAGAATTTAAAGCATAAAATTCAAATAAATTCAAATAAATCAACACAATAATGTGGAGGAAAAACATGAATGAGAATAAATTAAAAGGCACCAAAGAAAAACGCGAAAGAGATTTTAATGTCGGAACATTTATATTTTTAGCAGTATTCTTAGGTGCTATAGCATATGTAAGTTCCATAATGGGTATTGGACCGCTATTCAAAACATTGTTGAACACAGCATATAGTGTTCTTATTGAAACAGTACTATATATTTGTGCAATCTGTGTAATCATGGGAGCTATTTCTGCACTATTTACTGAATTTGGTGTTGTTGGCTTAGCTCAATGGCTGATCAATCCTATTATGAAACCAATTTACAACTTGCCGGGAGTAGCTTCACTTGGTGTTGTTACAACTTTTTTATCCGATAACCCGGCAATTCTTACTTTGGCTCAAAATAAAAAAACGCGTAGTTACTTTAAAAAATATCAAACTCCTTCGATATGTAATTTAGGTACAGCGTTTGGTATGGGCATGATTGTATGTACATTTATGCTGGGACTTGGAACTGAATTCATACCATCTATCGGAGCCGGTTTGCTTGGTGCATTTTCAGGAAGTATTTTATCTACCAGACTTATGCAGTTTTTAAGTAAAAGATATTATATTAAACATGGTCTTTGGGAAGAAATGCAACAAATGGAAGAATATGATCATTCATTAGATGTTTCAAACGTTGAAAATGGTAAAGGTGAAAAAGGAAGTGTATTCAGCAGAGTTATGAACTCTATACTTGAAGGTGGTAAATTCGGATGGGAAATCTGTTTTCAGACAACACCTGGTGTTATAAGCATTTGTTCTATGATAATGATTTTAACTTTCGGACCTGGCACAGCAGCTGATGGCAGCATTGCATATACAGGAGCTGCTTATGAAGGTATACAACTGCTTCCTAAATTAGGTAACTTGATTTCTCCAGTAACTCAACTAATGTTCGGATTCATAGACGGCAGCAATATAGTTGTTCCAATTACTTCTCTTGGAGCAGTAGGCGCAGCAATAGGTATGATACCTAAAATGGTTCAAAATGGTCTTGCTGGACCTAATGAAATTGCAGTATTTACTGCTATGGGAATGTGTTGGTCAGGATATTTAAGCACTCATATTTCAATGATGGATGCACTTGGAAGAAGAGAATTAATTCCAGCAGCTTTATCTGCCCATACTATAGCAGGATTGTTTGCAGGAGTTGTTGCACACTATTCCTTCTTGCTAATTGTATAAAATTAATAAAAGGAACAGTAACATTGACAGTTCTTCAGAATCTTATTAATTCATAATAATCAATGATAAATGAAAGGCTCAGCTGCCAATTATTTATCATTGTAAGGATGGTGGGGTCACATAAAAAATATACTGGCAGGAATAAATTTTATTGCTCACCATCCTATAATCTGTATGTATTACTGTTCCATAAGAAAATTTTACTATATAAGTAGGGGTTTTGCAACTTTTTAATAAATATGTTTGTGCTGTATGTAAGCGGCACTTAAAGGATACAAGGAGACACAAATATGAAAGATATGAAAGATTATTTTAGTTCAAAAGTACAAGCGTTTTATGAGGGCGAAGGCTCTGTTTCAATATTTGACATGGCATCAGAGTTAGAAAGAAAAGGTAAGAAGATAATTCATATGGAGATCGGCAAGCCGGATTTTGATACTCCTGATGATATCAAGGAAGCGGCAATCACTGCTATAAAGAATGGTAAGGTACATTATACACCACCTGCTGGTGTTTATGAATTAAGGGAAGCCATAACAAACAGGGCAAAGGAAAAGTATGGATTAGAGTATAATCCTCTAAATGAAGCTCTTATTACTGCAGGTGCCAGTGAAGCTTTATATTTAATATTTATTGCGTTTTTAAATTCAGATGAAGAAGTAATGTTTCCATCTCCTTCTTATTATTCATATTGTCGTCAAGTAGAATGTACAGGCTCAAAATATATTGAAGTGCCGGTTTTAAAAGATGAAAAAATGAAATATGATATTAAGGAATTTGAAGATCGAATTACCGATAAAACAAAGTTATTATTGATAAATTCTCCTAATAATCCTACAGGATATGTTATGAGTAAAGATGAATTGCAAGAAATTGCTGACTTTGCCATTAAGCATGATTTAATTGTCATATCAGATGACTGCTATGAAGATTTCTTATATGAAGGTGAATTTATAAGCATAGCAAGTTTGCCAGGCATGAAAGAGCGCACACTTATAATTAATTCTACTTCAAAAACACTTGCTATGACTGGTTGGAGAGTTGGTTATATATTAGGAAATGCTGAGTTAATAGAATGCCTACAGAACGTTCATGAGCAACTGAATATATGTCCTACTTCTTTTGCACAAGAAGGATCAATAATAGCTTATAGAGAAGAATTAAAAGAAGTTGAAGTGATGTTCATTGAGTACAAAAGAAGAAAAGATTATATTGTTGACTTCTTGAATAAAATTGATGAGATTTCTTTTTATGAACCGCAAGGAGCATTTTATATATTAATGAATGTTGAAAAGTTAGGAATTAGCGGGTCAGAATTCTGTTTAGAGCTATTAAATGAAAAAGGTGTTGCTTTAAATCCTGGAGAATCATTTGGAAAACAATGGAGTAATTATGTTAGAATTGCTTACTGTTGTTCAATGGAAGATATTATTGAAGCAATGGATTTGATAAGTGAATATATATATAGCAAGGTATATATTTGTGCATAATATTTATTATAATCAATTAAATTGATAAATTGAAAACATAACAATGATACATTTTTATTTTGGTTCATTGTATGGTATTTAATTATAAAGTAACAATGAATTTTTGATTTATAAAAATTTAAATAATAAATTGTAGTGTTTTGTTGACACTATCCTTAAATGTGTTAGAGGTATGTATATGAAAAAGATAAAAAAAGAATGCTATGGCACAATTTATACAGAAGTTTATAAGGAAAAAATAGTTCAGCTGTATAATGAAGGTAAGAAAAAGATTGATATATCAAAAAAATATGATGTTTCTATGTATTTATTGAATAAATGGATTAAGCAGTCTTATATAAAGTAACAGTTAAATTAAAAGCCGTATTTAAAACGCTGTCATCAATTGATATAATGGTGCGCATTTATTAAACACGGCGATTTTTTATTAATAGAGGCAGAATCTGATAAAAATTTTATATACAATAGAATTGGAGGTAATTATTATGAAAAAAAGTCGTGTTTGGAAGTTTAATGATGATATAGATACTGATCAAATTATCCCATCCCAATACTTATTACTTTCTACAATAGAAGAAATGAAAAAATTTACATTTGAATCAATTAATAAGGAATTTTCATCTAAAGTTTTAGAAGGAGATGTTATTGTAGCAGGAGAAAATTTTGGATGCGGATCATCTAGGGAACAAGCTCCAAGTGTTCTAAAAAAGTTAGGTATTAAATCAATAGTAGCAAAATCCTTTGCACGGATTTTCTTTAGAAACTCAATTAATATTGGATTGCCGGTTATTGTATGTGAAGAATTATATGATGATATAAATGAAAATGATTTTATAGAGATAGATTTTACAAATGGAATTATTAAAAAGGAAAATAAAGAATACAAATGTACAAAATTACCTAGTCATATGCAGACAATATTAAATTCAAATGGATTGATTGAGTATTTAAATAGAAAGGAGGATTAAAACATGGGAATGACAATTGGAGAAAAAATATTATCGGATGCGGCACATAAGGATAATGTTGTTTCAGGAGAAATTATAACTGTAGATGTGGATTTGATTATGAGCAATGATGGTACAACTCATATGACAATAGATATGTTTGAAAATAATCTTAAGAAAAAAGAGATATTTGATGAGAAAAAAATAGTATTTATTATAGATCATAATATTCCAGCAGAAAATGAAAAAACTGCAATGGTCCATAAGAAAATGAGGAAATTTGCAAAGAAACACAATATAGATTTTCATCAAGGAAGTGGAGTCTGCCACCAAATTATGGTTGAAGACTACGTAACTTCTGGACAGTTAATATTAGGAGCAGATTCTCATACATGTACTTATGGTGCCCTTGGTGCTTTTGGGACAGGAGTTGGATGTACTGATTTATTATATGCAATGGTAACGGGAACTACTTGGCTTATGGTTCCAGAAACAATAAGAATTAATCTTAATGGGAAATTACCTAAAGGAGTTTATCCAAGAGACTTAATGCTTAAAATAATTGGAGATATAGGAGCCAATGGTGCAAATTATAAAATATTAGAATTTGGCGGAGAAGGAATCAAGAATTTTAATATGAGCGACAGATTAGTATTATGTAATTTAGCAGTTGAGGCAGGTGCCAAAACAGGAATTGTTGAACCGGATGAAGTGACTATGGAATATTTAAAATCAAGAGGGAGAAATCCTAAAAAAATATATCATAGTGATGAGGATGCACATTATGAAAAAGTGTATGAATATGATTTAAATTTGATTAAACCTGTAATTGCAAGACCGGATCATATTGATGATGTTGTTTTAATGAAAAATATGGAGAAGGTTAAAATAGATCAAGCATTTATTGGATCATGCAATAGTGGGAGAATCGAGGATTTTAGAGTTGCAGCAGAAATATTAAAAGGCAAAAAAGTAAGTGAAAAAGTTAGATGTATTATTACTCCTGCATCTAATAATGTTTATTTACAAGCTTTAGAAGAAGGGCTTCTTAGTATATTTATTGAAAGTGGTGCTATGATTATGAATCCTAACTGTAGTGTTTGCTGGGGTTCGTGTCAAGGAGTTATAGGAGAAGGTGAAGTTCTTATTTCAACAGGTACACGTAATTTTAAAGGAAGAGCTGGTCATAGGGATTCAAAAGTATATTTAGCAAGTGTTTATAGTGTTGCAGCATCAGCTATTGCCGGATATATAACAGAATTCCAGGCAAATTAAAAAAATATTAATTAATTTATATAAAAAGGTTGTGTTGATATGGAAAAGTTTAAAGGTAAGATATGGATTTTAGGTGATGACATAGATACGGATATAATAATTCCTACGGAATATTTAGCTTTAAATACAGTTGAGGAAATGAAAAAATACGCATTTTCTCCTTTAAGACCTGAATTAGCAAGCAAAATAGAAGCTGGAGATATAATCGTTGCAGGAAAGAACTTTGGTTGTGGTTCATCAAGAGAACAAGCACCGGAAGTATTAAAATCATTAGGAATTAAATGTGTTATTGCAAAGTCTTTTGCTAGAATATTTTTCAGAAATTCAATAAATAACGGTTTATTATTAATTGAAAATGAGGAGTTTCCTGATGATTGCTTAGAAGGTACTATGGTTGAAGTTGAACTAAATCATAATATAATTTATAGGGATAAAGAATATAAAATACAACCTTTGCCTGATAATTTAATGAAAATAATCAGTGAAGGCGGATTAGTTGAATCTATGAAAAAGAGAAATTTTGAACAGGTGATTTAATATGGGACATACATTGATTGAAAAAATAATAATGAAAAATACAGGATTAAATAATGTTGAAGCCGGTTCTATAGTTATTGTAAAACCTGATAAGTTGATGGTTCATGATATATTTGTACCTTTTGTAGTGCAAAAATTTGAAGAAATGGGTTTTAAGAAAATATATAATCCGGATAAAATGGTTTTAGTATATGATCATCTTGTGCCTACTGCAAATATAGAAGATGTTAGACATTTTAAGATAGCAGAAGAATTTTGCGAAAAATATGGCATAAAAAATATTCATAGATCGGATGGAATATGTCATCAGTTAATGGTTGAATGTTGTTATGTCAAACCAGGTAATATAGTTTTTGGAACTGATTCTCACACTACAACTTATGGGGCTATTGGAGCTTTTTCTACAGGAATTGGCTACACAGAAATGGCAGCAGTTTTAGGAACAGGAGAAATTTGGATAAAGGTTCCTCAAACAATTAGAATTAATATTGATGGGAAGTTACCTATTGGTGTAACTTCAAAGGATGTTATTCTAAGAATAATTGGTGACTTAAAATCAGATGGGGCAACTTACAAATCTTTAGAGTTTGGCGGAACAACTGTTAAAAATATGACCATAGATTCAAGAATGACCATGGCTAATATGGCTATAGAATCAGGAGCAAAAGCCGGATTATTTGTACCTGATGTTAAAATTGCTGAGTATTGTAATGTTGATGTGAAGGATTTAGAATATTTTAAGCCGGATAGAGATGCTAAATATGAGAGTGTTTTAAATTATAAAGCAGAAGATTTTGTTCCAGTAGTAGCTTACCCATCACAAGTTGATAATATTAAGACTGTTAAAGAAGTAAGCGGAACTAAGATAGATCAAGTATTTATTGGTTCATGTACTAATGGAAGGTTAGAAGATTTAGAAATAGCAGCAGAGATACTAAGAGGAAAAAAAATAGCTAAATACTTAAAATTAATAGTGACTCCAGCTAGCAGAAAAATTTATGATGAAGCAATAAAAAGTGGAATCATAAAGATATTAGCAGAAGCAGGTGCAATGATTACCCACCCAGGCTGTGGACTATGTTGCGGAAGAAGTGGTGGAATTGTTTGTGAAGGAGAAAAAGTGCTTGCCACAAATAATAGAAATTTCTTAGGAAGAATGGGGAGTTCAAAAGCAGAAATTTATCTATGTTCACCGGCTGTTGCAGCGATTTCAGCTTTAACAGGACAGATTACAAATCCTTAAAGAATAATAAAACAATTTAAAATGGAAGATGAGAAAAGACCACTTAGAGTTATAAAATAATTCTACATGGTCTATTATTTTTGTTCATTGTTTATTTAATCTTAATAAATTTTTTACCAAATACAATCACTTCATGTGATACTAATGGAACCATTGATAATAATATTAAGTTAATCCATTCATCCAAATGTAATTGAGCTGTTTCAAATACTTCAACTAAGAATGGTACTTCTGTAACTATTATTTGAAGCAATAATCCTAATATGAAAGCACCTATCATAGCTTTGTTTTCAAATAAATTCATTTTGAATAATGATTTATCATAGTTTCTCATACCAATTGCATGGAATAACTGTGATACACCAAGTGTTGTAAATGCATATGTTTGAGCATGGGATATAATAAATGGATCTTCTAATGCTATTTTAATATTGTCAAGTGTTACTTGTATTCCTTCTGCACCTAAATGTCTGATTGGTGACCATAGGAATGCTCCTAATGTTAAACATGCAATCATAAATCCATTGTATACTGTAAAAACCATACCGCCGTTTGCAAATAATCCTTCATTTGGATCACGTGGTTTAGCTTTCATTATATCTTTATCTGTAGGGTCCATACCAAGTGCTAATGCTGGTAGTGAGTCAGTAATTAAGTTAATCCACAATATATGAATTGCTTTAAGTGGTGACTGAAGACCTATAACTATAGCTGTAAACATGGATATAACTTCACCAAAGTTTGAAGAAAGAAGGAACAATACTGTCTTTTTAATATTTTGATAAATTCCTCTACCTTCAGCAACAGCTTTTTCAATAGTTGCAAAGTTATCATCTGTAAGAACCATATCAGCGGCTCCTTTAGCAACGTCAGTACCTGTGATACCCATTGCAACACCTATATCAGCAGCTTTAAGAGATGGAGCATCATTTACACCGTCACCTGTCATTG
>DIVM01000174.1 GCA_002435835.1 Firmicutes bacterium UBA6132 | reverse complement strand
ACATCTTCAGGGGATTCTATTTTCGGAAATCTTATTACATCAGGTTTAGCTCTTACTATAGCTTCCAAATCTTCTTTGCCAAAAGGTGTGTCCATAGCATTTACCCTTACAATTATTTCAATATTTTTAGGTCGCTTTTTCTTCAGCGTATTAAAAATAAGAAACCTTGCAACATCTTTTTCATTAATAGAAACGGAATCTTCAAGGTCATATATTATAGAGTCAGATCCGTAAAACGGAGCTTGTGCAATGTTAACAGGATTGCTGCCACTTGCATACAATAAAGATCTTCTTAATTTTTCTTTAATCATAATCAATACCTTCCCCAATCAAATTCTGTTACACCACAGGACCTGCACAATGATGCTTGAACTCTTGATTTTATTACGCTGTCAAGTGCTCCCTTATCGTTTATTTCTATTATTGCGTTTTCTACTTCAAAACTTTTAAGTACATTATTTACAGTTTCAATTATTGCATCACCAAACTGCATTTTAACTACACTTTCCAATGTAATATCTATGCCTTTGTTTGGATTTGGTTTAGTAACAACATAAACATCGCTTGATTCTAAGCTTCCTGCATAGCCTACTTGGGTTAGTTTCATATAACGCCTCCTATATATTTTTAACCAGTTAAATAACTTAATTTTAATAAATATATTTAACTGACAATTTACTCTTTGATTAATCTGAATTTTTTATATTAAATATTATACTTTTTGCTTCCACACTATCTAAAAAATTATATGTGGTTAAAGGAACTAACTCTTTTAGTTTCTCATTTACACCGTAATTCTTAATATGGTTTCTGACAGAAGAAGCACTTATAGCTGTCCCTTCTGATTCAATCCTGTCTATTTCGATTACCTCTATATTGTAATTTGGAAGTATTTTTTTCATTGCTCCGTTATACTGATTTGTTACTTGGCAAAAAGGTTCTTTTCCTACAAATCTTTTTGTAATATTTAATGTAGGGGCAATATGTTTTGCAAATATTTTCAAATCAAGCTCTGCATAAACATCCGCTCTTTTATGCTTATCTTTTATAAAATACGTTGGGAATGTGGTTGAAGAAATTATGTATTGGCCGCTTTTATGAAGAATTACATTGTTTAAATCCTCTATACCATCTTTAACAAGTTGGTATCTTATATCAAAAGGAAAATAGGACCTGTCTTCTTCAACTATGAATATATGCAATAAATCACAGTTTTTAGAGGCATATTCAATTAAATACCTGTGACCTTTTGTAAATGGATTACAATTCATTACAATTGAACCTATATTGTTATTTATATTGTCAGACTTTTGTAAAGAAATAGCAAAATTTTCAATACCGCTTTTTATATTTTCTAAAAGAACTACTTGTTCCGTTTCTTCCACTTTATAAAAACCTAAACTATTAAAAAAACCTTCATTAGATGGCTTCGTGTAAACAAACAAATGATGAATTCCTCTATCAAATTGTTTTATAATCAAATTGGATGCAATCTTATTTAAAATATTTTGACCTCTAAATTCTTCTTTTACTGCAAAACATTTAAGCACATTTTTGCTGTAAGCACCACATGCAACCAATTCATCATCTTCATTAAAAATACCTACAGCATATTCAACATCCTCATCTAAATTTAATTCGTTTTCATTTAAAAACTTAATTAAATTGTTTTTTTCTTTTTTATAACTTAAGAATATTTCTTTTAAAATAAAATTGTCCATATATCACCTCTATTAAAGAAGTATGCTGTCTCAAAATTGATTAATACAAATCATTTTGAGACAGCCTTTAAATTATAATTTACTTACCTTTAAAACATCACATCTTAAGCATCTATTTGCTTCATGAATTAATTGATTTTGTTCAAATCCAAAGCTACATTCATCAAATTCTTCTCCTAGCTCTTTGAATAAAACAAACTTTAATTCTTCTCTTTCTTGTTTTTCTTCATTTATATCATGGGACATAATGCGTTCATGTGTTTTTAATGAAACAACTTGACCGTCTCCACCTAAGAATTTATCTATGGAAGATGCAGCTAATTTTCCATCATTTGAACATTTTACAACAGAATCTGGAGCTGCTGAGCAATCTCCCCCTGCAAAGATATAAGGTATATTTGTATAACCACCATATGTAGAAGTTATTCCTCTTGGATTAACAATTACGCTTAAATCTTCTTTGAAATCATCGCAAACAACGCTTTGGCCTATTGCTGAAATAATGAAATCAACATTTACTAAAATTTCATTATTTTCATTATATTTAGGGTCAAATCTTCCATTATTTATCACTGATACACATTCCTTGAATATCATTTTGTCAGCTAATCCATCATTTAATATAACTTCTTTTGGACCCCAGCTGTTGATAATAAATATATTTTCTTGTAGAGCTTCTTCTATTTCTTCTTTACTTGCTGGCATCGACTTTCTGTCTTCGAGACAAAATAATTTAACCGTTTTGGCACCAAGTCTTATTGCAGTTCTTGCAGCATCCATGGCAACATTGCCGCCACCAATAACTATTATGTTTTTATTTTTAAAACCTAAATTTACATCCTTACTTACCTTATTTAAAAATTCAACGCCAGAAAGTACATTAGCAACCTCTTCATTTGGAATATTTAATTTTCTGCCCCCATGTGCTCCAATTCCAATATATATAGCTTTGAATCCATCATTTAATAAATCTTCATTTGTAATATCTCTTCCAAATCTTGTATTTAAAATAAATTTAACTCCCATCTTTTTGAAAACATTTAATTCTTTATCCAATAACTCTTTTGGGAGTCTGTATTTTGGAATACCGTATCTAAGCATTCCACCAATTTTTTCTTCTGCTTCAAAAACAGTGACATCATATCCTTTTTTTCTTAAATAAAATGCGCAAGATAATCCAGATGGGCCTGAGCCAATTACAGCAACTTTAACATTATTTTCTTTTTCTATTTCTGGTACTGGATAATCCACATTGTTTTCATCAAGTTTATCGGTTACAAATCTTTTTATATTTTTAATTGAAACTGGCTCATCTATTTTTACTCTGTTACAATATGATTCGCATAAGTGGTTGCATATTCTTCCGCAAGCTAATGGAAGAGGATTTTCTCTCTGAATTACTTTATAAGCTTCTTCATATTTGCCCTGATATGCAAGATCTATATAAACAGGAACTTCAACATTTGCAGGACATGCATTTTGGCATGTGTATCTCATGCAGTGAACATATGCTTCAGGATCATGTCTTTCATATAAACATTCATTACAGTACAAGCACGACTTTATTAAATCATATCTGTTTGCTTTTGCTTTTTTAACCCACATAGAATCAGCTATTAAAGGTCTTGCTAAAGCTACCATGTCAGCTTTGCCAGTTTCAACAACATCTATTGCCACTTCTGGGTTTCCAAGTTTACCAACTGTAATTACAGGAATATTAAGATGTTTTTTAATATCCTCTGCTAAATAAACATTTGGTCCATCTGGATATTCAATAGTTGGTTTACCCCTTTGGTCGCTATATCCTCTAAGACCACCATCATCAAATCTAACGCCTGCAGATACATCCATGCAATCAACACCATGCTTTTCTAATTCTTTTGCAAAAATTCTTGATTGTACAATAGTATTTCCGCCAACTATAAATTCTTCAGCACTTATTCTTGCAAATAAAGGATAATCTTCCCCTACTAATTCTCTAACTCTTTTCAATATTTCAATATGCATGAACATTCTTCCGTAAATGTCGCCGCCAAATTCATCTGTTCTTGTATTTGTTCTTCTTGAAATAAAATCAGCCATTGTATAAGTATGTGCATAATGAAGTTCTATTACGTCAAAACCTGCTTCTTTAGCTC
>DIVM01000033.1 GCA_002435835.1 Firmicutes bacterium UBA6132 | reverse complement strand
ACAAGTATTGCACCAAATCCCATTGGTAATAATAAAGAAGGTTCTAATTCTTTAGATATTGCAAGATATATTAGTAATCCACCAATAATCCACATTAAAATTTGTTTCCAGGTAATTAACATAATTCCTTCGATTAAAAATTCCATAATTTCTCCTTGTCAAACATTACGTTTAATATTTATTTTCTTATTATGGTTGCATTTTATAGTAAAAAACTTTTTCTATCAATGATATTGAATTGCCAAAATACCTGATTTTAGGCTATTTTATACAAAAAAATAAGTAAATCTTTTTTCAAGATCGCGTATACTTTCAAAATCTGTTAAATACTTTGATTTATTACTGTTTTAACAAAACACTTTATTTTATGATTTTTCGTAAAATTCATCCTGCAAAATATACCTTATAATATTTTGTTCAAACTTTACATTTTTTATTCATAAAATCAATATTTTCAATACTTTTAACAATTTTATATTTTTGTTTTTTATACATTTTTTTTGCAATTTTTAAGTCCATTTAATACAATAACTTGCAAAAAAAATAGTGAAGAACACTAAAAGAACAATATTTTTACTTGATAGATACATTTACTTCCATAATTTTATAATTAGTCCACTGGCCAGTATCTTCTAATAAAAGCTTTAAATTCTTTTCTTTTATTAAAGTATTCTTCTCTTTTAGTAACTCTATGGCATTTTCTTTTGATAGTATAATTCCCTTTTCTGTTAAGTTTTTATCTTCTTTCCACATAGAAAACCTGCAAGCAGGAACATTCTTATATCCAGAGCAATAAAAGCTTTTTTTATTTTCATACACTTCTTTACCGCAACGGGGACAAATACCTATTACTTCTTTTTTTGATTTTATATTTGTATTAATAAAATTTACACTTTGTAATTTGCTTATTTTACCTTCTTTAATTATTTCTGCTACATATTTTTTTATATTGTAAATAAATTCTTTTGATGAAGCTTCATTTTTAGCTATTTTAGTAAGTTCGCTTTCCCATTCCCCAGTTAAATCTGGCTTTTTTAATTTTTCATGGACTATATCAATAAGCTGTATTCCATTTTCAGTTGGTACAAGATTTTTTTTATTTCTTTTTATATAACCTACAGAAATTAATTTTTCTATTATTCCAGCCCTTGTAGCAGGAGTTCCCAAGCCAATGGATTTCATTTCATCCCTAAGTTGCTCATCTTCTATTTGTTTTCCAGCTGTTTCCATAGCTGTTAAAAGAGTCGCTTCATTGTATTGTTTTGGCGCAGAAGTTTTGCGTGTTAAAACTTTTATTTCTGCAGGAGTTATTTTATCATCTACATTTAAATTAATAGTTATTTCTTTATCGTCTTCTGTTTCTTCTTTTATTTTACCAAGTATGATATCTTCTGTTTCTTTCCAACCAGGAATAACAACCTTTTTTCCTCTTGCTTTAAATTTTTCATTTTCTATTTTTAATTCTATATCCGTCTGATCATATTCCTGTTTTCTGTCAAGAACTGAAATAAATCTTGCCATAATTAAAGTTAATATATTTTTTTCTTTTTCTGGCAAACGGATGGACTGTAAATTTCTAATAGTAGGTGTAACTATTATTGCATGGTGATCAGTTACTTTTTTATCATCTATAACCCTTTTATCAGCATTTATTTTTTGCTTTAATACTTTATCCACGCAGTATGCTGAACTAGGAAACCCTGATTTTATATTTAATAAAAGATCTGATAGTTTTCCTTTCATGTCCTTTGTTAAATATCTTGAATCTGTCCTTGGATATGTTGTTAGTTTATATTTTTCATATAAACTTTGAGCAGCTTCAAGAGTTTGTTCTGCAGAGTAACCGTATCTTTTATTTCCATCCCTTTGAAGCTCTGTTAAATCATAGAGTAATGGTCTTTCCGTTGTTGCTCTTTTAGTTTGAAGTTTAGTAATAATTCCTTCTTTATTCTCACATTTTCTTTTAATTTCTTCTGCTTCTTGTAATTCTTTTAATCTTGTTCCGTTTTTATTAAACCATGTGGCAGAAAACATTTCACAATCTGCTTCTATTTCATAAAATGGTTCTGGCACAAAATTATCTATTTCTTTTTGTCTTTGTACTATTAAAGCTAATGTAGGTGTTTGAACTCTTCCTATAGTTAACATTTGATTATATTTTACAGTGAAAAGGCGCGTTGCATTAATTCCTACAAGCCAATCTGCTTCTGAACGTGCTTTAGCTGATAAATATAAATTGAAAAATTCTTTGTTATCTCTTAACTTTTCAAAACCTTCTATAATGGATTCATCAGTCATACTGCTTATCCAAAGTCTTTTTACTGGTTTTTTGCATTCAGCATTTATGTATACATAACCAAAAATAAGCTGTCCTTCCCGTCCAGCATCCGTTGCACATATTATTTCAGTTATTCTGTCATCATTCATTAAATGTTTTACTATTTCA
Organism: Firmicutes bacterium UBA6132; assembly: GCA_002435835.1. The sequence continues at coordinate 24,876 of DIVM01000033.1, read as the reverse complement.
TATTGTTTCTCTGTTGAAGGATTTATTGAATATTTAAATTTTTGTGGAAAAATAGGCAAGTCATTCATATTCCACCCTTTAAATTTTCCATTATAATCCTCAGGATATGCAAGTTGAATTAAATGTCCTACGCACCAAGTAATTATATAATCCTTACCTTCTATGTATCCGTCTCTTGAGCCTTTTATTTTTAGTACTCTTGCAATATCTTTTGCTACTGATGGCTTTTCTGTTACTATTAACTTCATAATTTCATTCCTTTGTTACAATTTACGCACCTTATTTTTTATGAATTTATTATATCATAAAGCAAGACGTANNATCACAACGATTCAATAAAAATACTGAAAACAAAGACGTCAGTCTTTTTTTTAGTATTTTTATTATATCATAGAACTTTATTTTTGTCCCTAAGTTTATATTTTTGTTGAGTATATATACGCTTTAACATTTAAAAGTATTAAACATATAATATTTAATAATAGTTTACAGGAGGTAATTATGAATAAAGAAAAACATATTTTTGCAGGTAATAATTCAAGCAAAGGTTTTTTTAGTTACTTTGACCACATAATTAGTTTAGAAGCTGCAGAACGGATTTATATTTTAAAAGGTGGCCCCGGTGTTGGTAAGAGTTCTTTCATGAAAAAGTTTGGAAAAGAAATGGCAGCAAAAGGATATGACTTAGAATACATCCATTGCTCAAGCGATAATGACAGTTTAGATGGATTACTTATACCACAGTTAAAAATTCTATTCGTTGACGGAACTGCTCCACATATTGTAGATCCAAGAGTTCCTGGTGCAGTTGATGAAATAATTAACCTTGGAGTATATTTAAACAGCAAAGAACTTGAAAAACACAAATTAAAAATAATGCAAATCAATAAAACAATATCTTGTCTTTACAATAGTGCCTTCAGATATTTATCTGCTGCAAATTCCATTAAAGAAGAAATAAATTCTATTTACGACAAAATTACTGACGAAGATAAATTTAGACAAATTAGTGATGAAACAATAAGTAAATTGTTTGATTCTGTTCCAACAATAAAAAAACGCGGAAAAAATCGAAAAGTCTTCTCAGAAGCATATACTTCAAGCGGATATATTGATTATATAAATACTTTAGTACAAGATTTAAATGTTTATGCTATTGTGGGAGAAAACCACAATTATGTATCTAAACTACTAAAAATTGTTGCTGATGAATCAATAAAAAGGGGATATGACATACAGTGTAGCTATTACGCACTAAACCCTGAAAAAATTCAACATATTATAATTCCAGAATTAAATATAGCTATTATAACTGCTGAAAATTGTATGGGTGTAAATTGCAAGGTAGCAGTTAATTTACACAATATAATGGATACTGATAAACTAAAATCATATATTTCCGAAATCGAAAACAATATGCATTTATATGATTTATTAATTAAAAACGCATTGGGAAAACTTTCAGATACTAAAAAGCATCATGATTTGCTTGAAGTTTTCTATTTGAACAGTATGGATTTCAGCAAAGTTGACTCTTGTTTTGAAAAATTATTATCAGAATATTAAAATTCATGTAAAAAGGAATCAACCTGAATTTTTCAGGAGTTCATAAAAATTATTCAAGGGGGTTTTTATATGGTTTTAACGTCCATGCATTATTTTTACATTGTCATGGTTGTAGTAATTCTTGCAATTTTGCTTATGAAGCGAGATATTGTAATTCCTTGTATCATTGGTATTTTTGCTATGGGCCTTATTTTTTCTGGCAGTTTTATAACTGCAATCCAAACTATTTACAACGCTATGATTTTTGCTGGCAATGAGTTTTGGGGGATAATTGTAATTATTTCTCTTGTTGTAGCTATGTCAAAAGGCTTGCAGGAAATTGGTGCTGATGCTCTGTTCATGTCACCTATTAAAAAAACNNGTCTTACTATGATGATTATTTCTTGGCTTGTATGGCCTAGTCCTGCCGTTCCTCTTGTTGGGGCTGTGTTGTTGCCTGCTGCTTTGCTTGCTGGTCTTTCTCCTATGTGGGCTGCAGTTGCCATGAACTTGTTTGGCCATGGTATAGCACTTTCAAGTGACTTTTTCATACAGGGAGCTCCAGCCATATCTTCTAAAGGAGCAAACCTTGACCCATCAGCAGTAATATCTGCTTCTGTTCCCCTTTGGTTAACTATGTCCATAGTTACTGTAGCAGTTGCATTTTTTATGATGAAAAGGGAATATAAAAATAATACCGTAGAATTAAGGATACTACAACCTGTTGAAAATAAAGCTATTAATAAGGAATATACTAAGAGCGCTAAATTCATAGCTGTAATTACACCTCTATCATTTTTAGCAGATATAGTTGCTATGTTGAAATATGATTTAAGAGGTGGAGATGCTACTGCTTTAGTAGGTGGTACTGCTTTAATAATAATGCTTTTAATAACTTTGACCAGCTTTAAACTTAATGATGCACTTGATAAAGTCGTTGATTATTTAAAAGATGGATTTGGTTTTGGAATTAAAGTTTTTGCACCTGTTATCATTATAGCTGGATTTTTTTTCATGGGCAATGGAGGCGTCGCAACAAGTATATTAGGTGAAGGTGCACCAGCTATTTTAAACGACTTAAGTATATTTATTTCTGAAAGAGTTGCTATGACCAAACTATCAGCCATCTTAGCTGAATGCTCTGTAGCTATAATTACAGGGCTGGACGGTTCAGGTTTTTCAGGTTTACCTATAGTTGGTTCTCTTGCATATACATTTTCAAATATAGTGGATGTAGATATAGCTGGATTAACTGCATTAGGTCAAATAATCACAGTGTGGTTTGACGGCGGTACTGTTATACCATGGGCTGTTATACCCGTTGCAGCTATTTGTGATGTTAAAGCAACAGATTTAGCAAGAAAGAACTTAATACCAGTATTGTCCGGTATAGTAGCAACCATAATAGTAGCTCTGATAATTTTATAAAATATTTGGGAGGCCGCTGTAATAGCGACCTCCCAAATATTATTTTAACATTTTCTTTAAGTATTGACCTGTATATGATTTTTTTACTTTTGCTACTTCTTCTGGGGTTCCTGTTGCTACTATTGTTCCTCCACCATCTCCGCCTTCAGGACCTAAATCAATGATGTAATCAGATGATTTTATTACATCAAGGTTGTGTTCAATAACTATAACTGAATTACCTACTTCAACAAGCTTATTTAAAACATCTATTAACAAATGAACATCTGCTATATGAAGTCCTGTTGTAGGTTCATCAAGAACATAGAGAGTTTTACCCGTCCCTCTTTTTGAAAGCTCAAATGCTAATTTAATTCTCTGAGCTTCTCCTCCTGATAATTCTGTTGATGGCTGGCCTAATCTAACATACCCTAAACCAACATCCAGCATTGTTTTAATTTTATTATTGATTTTTGGTATGTTTTCAAAAAACACTAATGCTTCATCAATAGTCATATCTAAAACATCCGATATGCTTTTTCCTTTATATTTAACTTCAAGAGTTTCTCTGTTATATCTTTTACCTTTACAAACTTCACATGGTACATAAACATCAGGAAGAAAATGCATTTCAATTTTTAATATACCATCACCACGACATGCTTCACATCTTCCACCTTTTACATTAAAACTAAATCTACCCTTTTGATATCCTCTTTCCTTTGATTCAGTTGTTATAGCAAACAAATCACGAATATAATCAAAAACACCTGTATAAGTTGCTGGATTTGACCTTGGCGTTCTTCCAATTGGCGATTGATCTATGGTAATTATTTTATCTATATGTTCTATGCCAGTCATTTCTTTATATTTTCCTGGTTTATTGCTGTTTTTAAAAAGTTTTTGATGAATGCCCTTACTAAGAATTTCATTAATTAATGAACTTTTTCCTGAACCTGAAACTCCGGTTACACTACAAAGTACCCCTAATGGTATTTTTACATCAATATTCTTTAAATTATTTTCTGTTGCACCTATTATTTCAATATATTTATCACTTAATTCTTTTCTTTTTTCAGGTAATTCTATTTTTTTTCTTCCGCTTAAATATTGACCAGTTATTGAATTTTCATTATTCTTAATATCTTCAAATGTACCAAAACCTACTATTTCACCGCCATTAACACCTGCGCCAGGTCCAATATCCAGTATATAATCAGCACTTTCCATTGTTTCTTCATCATGTTCTACAACTATTAATGTATTGCCCAAGTTTGTTAAATTTCTAAGTGCATTTATAAGTTTGCTGTTATCCCTTTGGTGAAGTCCGATGCTTGGTTCATCTAAAACATATAAAACTCCCACTAAACTTGAACCTATTTGTGTAGCAAGTCTTATACGTTGAGATTCTCCACCGGATAAAGTTCCTGCACTTCTGTCCAGTGTTAAATAACTTAAACCAACATCAAATAAAAACTGTATTCTTGAATTAATTTCTTTAATTATGGGTTCACCAATCATTTTATTTTTTTCACTTAATTGTAAATCGCAAAAAAAATCTAAAAGTTTTACAACTGAATATTGAGTAACTTCATTTATGTTTTTATTATTTATTTTTACCGCTAAGGCCACTGGATTAAGCCTTGCACCGTGACAGTCAGGACAAGTAATGTCGTTCATGTACTGTCCTATCCAATCTTGCATTTCAGGTGATTTTGTTTCCATAAATCTTCTTTGAAGATTATTTACAACTCCTTCAAATTCTCTTGTATAAACTTTTTCTCCAGTAAATTTGCTAGTAAAATTCACAGTAACTTCTCTACCATTTGTTCCATACAAAATTTCGTTTATAAATGCTTCAGGAGCTTCACTTAATGGTTTTGATACATCAAAGTCATGATAATCTGCTATTGCTTTAAAAATTTGGTAATAATATCCTTCTTCTTCAGCACCAAATGGAGCTATAGCTCTATCACCAATTGTTTTAGTCATATCAGGAATCACTAAATTAACATCTATTTCTTTTCTTAATCCTAATCCACTGCAAGTAGTGCACATTCCAAATGGATTGTTAAATGAAAACATTCTTGGTGATATTTCTCCAAATCCTATGCCACAATCAACGCAGGCAAAATTTGTGCTCAAAACATATTCTTCCTGCCCCATTACGTCAATTAAAACCATTCCATTAGTTAATCTTAAAGCTGTTTCAACTGAATCAACTAATCTTTTTTGAATACCTTCTTTTATGATAAGTCTATCTATTACAACTTCTATATTATGTTTTTTATTTTTATCAAGATTTATTTCATCATCTAAATCATACATTTCACCATCAACTCTTACACGGACAAATCCATCTTTTTTAATGTCATTAATAAGTTTTTTGTGAGTTCCTTTTGCCCCTCTTGCCATTGGAGCAAGTATTTGTATTTTAGTTCTTTCTTCATATTGCAAAACTTTATCAGTTATTTGATCAACTGTTTGTGTTGTTATTGGTTTACCACAGTTCGGGCAATGTGGAGTTCCAACTCTTGCAAATAATAGTCTAAAATAATCATAGATTTCTGTTACTGTACCAACAGTTGACCTAGGATTTCGATTAGTTGTTTTTTGATCTATTGATATAGCTGGAGACAATCCTTCTATTGATTCCACATCAGGTTTATCCATTTGTCCTAAAAACATACGGGCATATGAAGATAAACTTTCAACATAACGCCTTTGACCTTCAGCATAAATTGTGTCAAATGCAAGAGATGTTTTACCGGAACCGCTTACTCCAGTAAAAACTATAAACTTATCTCTTGGAAGTTCAACGCTCACATTTTTTAGATTGTGCTCCTTTGCTCCTTTAATTATAATTTTATCCATTTTAATATTACATTTCCTTCTTAAGTATTTTTATTTGATCTCTTAGTTCAGCTGCTTTTTCAAAATCTAAGTTTTCTGCAGCTTCTCTCATATTTGTTTCTAATTCAATAATGTAAGATCCTATATCTTTAAATTTAGCTTCTTTTGTTTTATATAATTCTGAATCCTCTGCTACTTTTGTGGCTTCAATAACATTTCTAACGCTTTTTATAATTGATTTCGGAGTAATATTATGCTTTTTATTATATTCATTCTGAATTATTCTTCTTCTGTTTGTTTCTTTTATTGCTCTTTCCATTGAACCTGTAATGCGGTCAGCATACATTATTACTTTTCCTTCTGCATTTCTTGCGGCTCTTCCTACAGTTTGAATCAATGAAGTTTCTGAACGCAAGAATCCTTCTTTGTCGGCATCAAGTATTGCAACAAGGGACACTTCTGGTAAATCCAACCCTTCTCTTAAAAGGTTAATTCCAACTAAAACATCAAATTCTCCAATTCTCAAATCTCTTAATATTTCCATTCTTTCAAGTGTTACTATATCCGAATGTAAATATCTAACTTTTATACCCATATTTTTAAAATAAGAAGTTAAATCTTCAGCCATTTTTTTAGTAAGAGTTGTAACTAAAACTCTGTGATTTTTACTTACAGCTAATCTTATTTCATTTAATAAATCATCTATTTGATTTTCAACAGGTCTAACATCTATTGGAGGGTCTATTAATCCTGTTGGTCTTATTATTTGTTCTGCTATATTTTGTGAATGTTCAGCTTCATAAGGACCAGGAGTGGCACTTACAAAAATAACTTGATTTATAATTTTTTCAAATTCATCAAATTTAAGGGGCCTGTTGTCTAAAGCAGATGGTAGCCTAAAACCATAATCTACTAATGTTTGTTTTCTTGCTCTATCCCCATTGTACATACCTCTCACTTGAGATACTGAAACATGAGATTCATCTATTATCATTAAAAAATCTTCAGGAAAATAATCGAGCAACGTAAATGGCCTTGCACCAACCTCTAAATTATTCATATGTCTTGAGTAATTTTCTATACCATTGCAATAACCCATTTCTGTAAGCATTTCTATATCATAATTTGTTCTTTGTTCTATTCTTTGTGCTTCAAGCAATTTATTTTCGCTTTCAAAAGTTTGAAGTCTTTCAGCTAACTCTTCTTTAATTGTTTCAACAGCTCTTTTAACATTTTCTTCTGTTGTTGCATAGTGGGATGCAGGAAATATGGAAACATGATTCCTTCTACCAAGTATTTCCCCGGTAATAGTATTAATTTCAGTTATCCTATCTATTTCATCTCCAAAAAACTCAACTCTAACTGCATTTTCAGATGATGATGCAGGGAATATTTCTACAGTATCCCCTCTCACTCTAAATGTTCCACGAGTAAAACTTATGTCATTTCTTTTATATTGTATTTCAATTAATTTTTTTATTATTTCATCCCTGTCTTTTAACATTCCTGGACGCAAGGAAATTACAAGATTCTCATAATCAATTGGGCTTCCTAATCCATATATGCATGATACAGAAGCTACAATAATTACATCTTTACGTTCAAAAAGCGATGCTGTAGCAGAGTGCCTCAACTTATCAATTTCATCATTAATAGAAGCATCTTTTTNNGCTTCCGGCTGATAATAATCATAATAACTTACAAAATATTCAACAGCATTGTCAGGAAAAAACTCTTTAAATTCCGAACATAACTGAGCTGCCAAAGTTTTATTGTGGGCAAGAATTAAAGTAGGTTTTTGAACCTTCTCTATTATATTTGCCATAGTAAAAGTTTTTCCAGAACCTGTTACACCTAATAGTGTTTGATATTTTAAATTATTATTTAATCCTTCTGTTAACTTATCGATGGCATCAGGTTGATCACCCATTGGTTTGAAATCAGATTTAATTTTAAATTTAGACATTTTACACCTCAAAACGTATGTTCGTATATTCTAATATATTATATAACTTGGAATTTATAAAGTCAACTAATATGATTTAATTATACATATATACTAAAAGCTCAAGAAGAAACACTCTTGAGCTTTATTATGTATTAAATTATACCTACTATATCTACTATATCAAATTATATCTACTAACCTGCTTGTAATTTCATTTTCTAATAAATTTATTATTCCGAAACTTGCTTTACCTTCCTTTGGAAGAATTGTACTGCCTGGATTAAAATAAAGTATGTTTTTATCCCATTCATTAAAACTTTTATGAGTGTGCCCGAAAAGAACTATATCAGCATGATTATCTTCAGCATATTTTTTTAAAATTTCCATTCCGTCCTTAACATGTTGCAAATGACCATGAGTAATTAAAACATACTTTCCTTGTAGCTCTAAAAACAGCATGCTTTTATGCTTTGTATCAAAATCACAATTGCCAGGCACCCTATATAATGTTTTTATACCTAACTCTTTAGAAAGCAATTCCGCATCTTTGAATTTATCTCCACAATGAATTAGCACATCAACATTTTCTTCTTTTTTCATAGCATTAATAATAGGTTGAAGCAAGGCTCCGTGAGTATCACTTACTACCATTATCTTCACTTAAAAATTCCTCCAGCTTTTTCTTTAAATTTACTAAAGCATTAGCTCTGTGGCTTATTTTATTTTTTTCTTCATCAGTCATTTCACCCATAGTTTTATCAGTATCATCAACTATAAAAAGAGAGTCATAACCAAATCCGTTTTTACCTTTTGGTTCTGTAGCTATTTTTCCTTTGCAAATTCCTTCAGCTACTAATTTATCACCATTCTCTAAAACAATAGCCATCACTGTTTTAAAATATGCAGTTCTCTTTTCCATAGGCACATTAATAAGGTTTTTTAATAAAAGTTTATTGTTTTCCTTATCACTAACATGTTCCCCTGCATATCTTGCTGAGTATACACCGGGGTCCCCGTTTAATGCATCTACAAAGAGTCCAGTATCATCTGCTATTATTATTCCTTTAATTAATTTGTGAAGACCAAATGCCTTTTTTAAAGCATTTTCTTCAAGTGTTTTACCATCTTCTAATACATCAAAATTTCTAAAACCCATGTCATCTTTTGATACTATTTCAAAAGGCATGTCTTTTAAAATCTCTTTTATCTCTTTTATTTTATGCATATTTCCGCTTGATAAAATAATTTTTCTTATATTGTTCGTCATATTCTTATTTCCTCGCTTATCTCTCCTAAAGCATCCTTTTGAATACTATATAATTTCTCACATGCTTTAGTTGCCAAAGACAGTAAGTCCATGAATTCATTGTATGTAAAAGTTGCTTCTTCTCCAGTTCCTTGTACTTCTATGAATTCTCCTTTGTTAGTCATAACAATATTCATATCAACTTCTGCAGCACTATCTTCTTCATAACATAAATCAGCAACTAATTCGCCACTGACTTTTCCAACACTTATAGCAGAAACAAATGATTTAACAGGCAATTTTGATATTAGCTTTTTATCAACTAATATTTTAAATGCATCAACCATGGCTACAAATGCACCTGTAATTGATGCAGTTCTTGTACCCCCATCAGCTTGGATTACATCACAATCAATCCATACTGTTCTTTCTCCAAGTGACTTTAAATCCACAACTGACCTTAAACATCTTCCAATGAGTCTTTGTATTTCTTGGGATCTACCATCAAGTTTTAATCTACTTATATCCCTTATTTTTCTAGTTTTAGTTGAAGAAGGCAACATAGAGTATTCAGCTGAAACCCAGCCTTCGCCTTTTCCTTTTAAAAAAGGAGGAACCTTTTCCTCAATCATCGCTGTACATATTACTTTTGTATTTCCAAATTCTATTAAAACTGAACCTTCAGGATGTATCAAATAATTTCTTGTTATTTTAACTGGTCTTATATCTTCATTTGTTCTTTTATCTATTCTAATCATTCTTCTAATTGCTCCTTAATTTGTCTATAACTTATAATAACATATTATACCCAATTTGTCTTAATTCTAACATAATTTTATTTAAAAAATAAGTTAAAAATTAATTAATATATAAAATATAATTTAAAAACAATCCATAAATGTATATATTACCCCTTAACATTAATTGTAATAGTAGCTTTATAAAACAAAAATTAAAGCCCCATATTCATTGGAGCTTTTTATGTTATAAAAAAATATGTAATTTTAATTTCATTATATCATTAAAGATTATCTATTTATTTCATCAACTGGACTAGGAGGTATTATGATTCTTCTTTCTGGTGGTGATTGAGGATCTTCCGTTAACATTACAGGAATTAAATTTACCCTTAAAGTTGATTTCACATCTGGAAATATTCTAAATTCATATATATTCTCAGTATAATAATTTATAGCTTGAACCCTTAAATTATAAGTTGTAAAGTAAAAATCTTCATTAACTAATGGATTTGTTGGATCATAAAAAACACCTAATATCATATCTTCAACCTTACCATTTTCATCTGTGGTCCTTAGATAAAGAGTTTGTTCTTCATCATTTTCATCAAAAATATAAACTGTAACAAGAGCATCTTTAACAGGTAGTGCTCCTAACGCAGTATTAACACTAACTGATAATAACCCAGTTGTAGTTGGGGGAGCTGGTTCAGTTGGTTCAGTTAGTTCTACTGGTTCTGTTGGCACTGTTGGCACTGTTGGCACTGGCTCTTGTTGAGCTTTAGGTACCTCCATACTTTTTACTTTTTTAGATTTTTTAAATCTCCCATCTCTTCTATGCATAAAAACAATTCACCCTTTCATTGTATAATTAGAAAATATTATTATTCAAAATCATGCAACCATTTTTGTTCACTATATAATATATGCTTTAAAAATTATTATGCTAATTTAATGCAGAATAAAAAAAGACATAGATATTGAATAACAAAAAACAAGAAGACACTAAATATTACAGTCAGTGTCTTCAATCTATTATTTTCTCGTTAATAAAAAAAATAACTCATTTTCATTTATTGTTATTAACTAATTATATTTCTTTACACCTTTTACAGATACCAAACAACTCAACACTATGGTTTGTTACACTGAATCCATGTTGCATACACGCTAACTTCTCAAGAATATCTAACAGGTCATCCTTAATTTCAAATACATTTCCACAACCTTCACAGATAAGGTGATTGTGTTCATGCTTTACACTGGGGTCAACTATTTGATACCTTATGCAACCATCATCCAGATATATCCTTGTAATAAGCTTAAGTTTTTCCAGCAGCAATAATGTTCTATAGACTGTTGACTTTCCAACATTTATATCTTTTTCAAGAAGGATTTCGAAAACTTCATACGCATTAAGATGTTTACTGCCGTTTTCGGCAAATAGGTCTAAAATAGCTTTTCTTTGTACTGTTAATCTGTATCTGTTGTTTTTTAATTGTTCATTAAAACCTATTAAATTTTTTTGCACGAACATCTTCCTTTATAATTTTTAGCAGACCCCTGAGTTACTAAACATTTCCTAAAAATCAACCTATGACTGAAAAGGTAGGATTTCTATAACCTTTCCTTTTCAAATCATAAATTATATTTAACTGTCTTCTAATGCTTACATCCGCAACTGCTGCCACCTGATTTGCCGTGTGGACAACCAATACATTTAGCTCCATTTCGTTTTTCAATTACGATTTTAGCAATTGCAGCAAATACGATTGTTAAAATAATGATCATTACAATTATATTAGCCATAGTTTTCTCCTAAACGTTTAATTCTGCGTTTACATTTGACTTTTTACTGCCTTTTCTCATAAGGTATATAACACAACCTATCATTGCAATTACAGCGATTAAACCCGGTAAGAAGCCGCTGCCAAAACTGCCTGTTGTCAATAATGTTCCTACCTGGTATGTAATGAAAGCCACAGTATAACCCATACCAAATTGGAATCCAAGGGCACTCCATAGCCACCTTTTACTCTCCAACTCAGCATTCATGGCACCAATAGCAGCAAAACACGGCGGTGTGAATAAGTTAAACATTAAGTAAGCTAATGCAGCTACAGCGCTTAAGCCCATAATACTTGCAACATCTGAAGCTCCTCCAACCAATGCAAGTTCATCCGTATCAATAAAGTTCGTAATTGAGTATACAACTGCTAGAGTACCAACCACGTTTTCTTTAGCGATAAAACCAGTTATGGCTGCTGCAGCCAATTGCCATGCACCAAATCCCAAAGGTATCAATAAAAAAGCAAATGGTGACGCAATACTAGCTAGAATACTTGTATTTTCTGCACCTTCAGCAACTACTTGGAATTGCCAATTAAATGTTTGCATTATTTGAACAGTTGCATTAGAAAGAAGTATAATAGTACTTGCTTTTACAATATATGATTTTGCTCTGGATAACATGGCTATTGTAGCTCTCTTGATACTTGGGAATTTATATTCAGGCAATTCCATAATAAAGAATGATCTTGCACTTTGTTCACCTGTAATTCTTACTACCATTAGAGCTCCCAGAATGATAATTGCAATACCTATAAAGTACATAATAGTTCCTACCCATGCTGCATCATTAAAGAACACACCAGCAAACAATGCAATAACAGGAAGCTTAGCTCCACATGGCATGAAAGTTGTTAACATTGCAGTTGTTCTTCGCTGTCTTTCATTTTTAATTGTTCTCGTTGCCATAATGCCTGGTATACCACATCCTGTGCCAATTACCATAGGAATAATTGATCTGCCTGATAAACCTACTTTCTTGAAGAAACGATCCATAACAACTGCAACACGTGCCATATATCCACAATCTTCAAGCAATGCTAACAAGAAAAATAATACCATAATAAGCGGCAAGAAGCCTACCACAGCTCCAACCCCACCTATAATACCATCCAAAAGAATAGCTTTAAGTACAGGCGATACATCTTCTCCAAGTAATACCTCAGCCCAGCCGTTGAATCCATCTATCCACCCTACCAAGGTATCGGCCAAAAGTGGTCCTAAATAAGTCTGTGAGATTGAAAAAACTGCCCACATCACTACTGCAAATATTGGAATACCAAGCCATTTATGTGCTATAATCCTATCAACTGCGTCTTGTTTCGTTTGACGATTGCTTATTACTTTTCTGCTTTCAACACTTGAAACTATATCTTTTACAAATTCAAATCTTTTTTTATCAGAAGCTTCAACAGCACTTTTGTCAGACATATTAACTTTATTACCATCGAATGGCGCTTGTTGTTTCTTGCCCTTAGCCTCTAATACAGTGGAAATAAGTTTTTCCAAACCATTATTGCTACTATCAGTTGATATAGTTTCCACAACTGGGCATCCTAATCTTTTAGACAATACTTCAGTATTTATCACTGTTTTCTTTTTCTTATTTAAATCACTTTTGTTAAGGGCAACGACAACCGGTATTCCAAGTTCAAGTAGCTGCGTTGTGAAAAATAAACTCCTACTTAAGTTTGTCGAATCAACAATATTAATAATAACATCTGGGTTTTCGTTTTTAACGAAGTCCCTTGTTATGTTTTCTTCCGAAGTAAAAGGCGACATAGAATATGCTCCGGGAAGGTCTACTGCAATAATAGCATTATTTCCCTTAATGAGACTTTTCTTAATATCTCCTTCCTTTTTTTCAATCGTTACACCTGCCCAGTTTCCGACTTGTTCAATTTTACCTGTTATTGCATTAAATAACGTCGTTTTACCACTATTAGGATTTCCCGTAAGTGCCACTCTCATAAATTCCCTCCATATTAACATGAAATTAGTTAGCCACAGCTAACTTGTTATGTATAATTAATACATTAAATTTTTAATTTATATATTAAAGTTAACCCAAGTTAACTTTGTTAACAAAAAAATTTTTACACAATAATAGCTTCAGCTAAATCCCTATCAATACTATACCTTGCGTCTTTTACAGAAATAACATAAGTCTCACTAATTACCGATAACACTGTCACCATTTCGCCCTCGTAGCATCCTAATGTAAATAGGAAGTTCTTAAGTTCTTCATCATTAGTCTTAACTTCTTTAATAATGTATTCTTTGTCGATCTGTGCCTTTGCCAAACTTCTCACTTCGCTACAACATCCTTTCATTTTTTGACTGGTCGGTAATATCATTATTCTATTAATAGTGTTATCCATATCCATCCCTCCAAAATCATATATTTCTATACATTAATATTGTTTTCTTTCAAATAGCTTTTAATAGCTTCTAACATCTCATCACTCAGAACATGTTCAATTTTACATGCATTGATACTAGCTTGCTCTGCCGATAATTTAAGCGAATGTTCAAGNNCGAATTGATGTTTACTATAGATTCTCTCAGATACTTCTCGGCCTTTTTCAGTTAATGTAATCGTCCCATATTTCTGTGTATCAACAAGTCCTTGGCTTTTTAGATATTGTACCGCCTTTGTTACGCTTGGTTTTGACACATTAAGACGTTTTGCAATATCTACCCCATGGGCATGACCATTATTACTTTCCAATATATAAACTGTCTCTAAATACATTTCCATTGATTCATTATTACTCACTTCACCACTCCATAATTATAGTGATTTTAAAACCTAAAAGTTAACCACGGTTAACAAATTCATTCTATACACAAATATCAATCTTGTCAAGAAATATTTCAAAATTAATTAAATTTGTTTCAATGAATAAGAGACGGATATTTAGTTCCGTCTCTTATAACCTTATTATTCGTTTTGATATAACAATTCATATTTACCAATTGAAATATCTTTATAAATACTGTCTATTTCTGGCCCCATCAAATTTTCAGGATTATCATTGTAATTTATTTTAGCACAAATTCCGCAGCTTGAACTTAGTTTTCTTGGCACAGGCTGCAATGAACAAGGTATTTTAAATTTACTCATTTTACTATCAAATTTAATTGCTCCTGATTGAGTATGAAAAACTATTGTATAATTCATTTTATTCCTTTCACAACAAATACATCATTATCTTCTTTAATTTCAACATTAAATCCGTTACTTGATAAATATTTTTTAACATTTGTTTTTGATGTATTGTTATCAGTTAATATTTCAATTATATGAGTATCAGGATTAATTTCTAAGGCTTTTTTTGTCATCAACACCGGTTGAGGGCAAGAAGTTCCACATGTATCTATTCTCATTTATTTCACCTCTTAACTATTTCTTTTAATTAAATCAGAATTTGATATCGAAAGTGCTACTAAAAATACTAAACACATTATAACTGCAATCTGACCATTAGCAGTAGGCCCTTTCCCACTTGAAGCAAGAGCAAAATTATGGGCAATAGCTGCACCAACTATCATTCCCAATACTGCTACAGCTGAGTCTGAGTTTCCTTCGCCTGATAGTATAAGCTGTCTTAAAGGACAACCTCCTAAAAGAACGGACCCCCATCCAACTAAAGCCATTCCTAAAAAGTTCCAAACTCCATCCGTATGTGCTATAGGCTGATCTGCAAAACTTAATTTAAAATTTCCTAATACAATATTACCTAATGTTGTAACTATGATAATAGCTAAAAAACCAAGCAATAAATAATTTTGTTTAAACATTATTTGATCTCTCAATCCACCTACCATGCAAAGTCTTGTTTTTTGTGCTAAAGCTCCCACAATTAATCCACATATTAAAGAAATAAAAATTGGTGCATGCTGACTGCCTGGACCCTCTTTACTGAAAAATATAAAAGCAGGTGCTGCTATTAACAACGTAAAAATTCCAACTACCGCCAATGGCATTACATACCCGTCAAATGTTGAAGTGTTATAATTTCTTTTTAAATTAAATCCTTTATTTAGGAATAAAATACCAATTCCTATTCCAAATACAAATCCTACAAGGCCGACTACTGCATTTAAATCTCCTCCGCCTATTCTTAACATCATTCTAAGCGGACATCCTAAGAACATTAAAGCTCCTATCATTACTGCAATTCCAAGAAAAAATCTTGTTACAGGAGAAGATCCTCCCTTTGATTGAAATTCTTTGCCAGCTAAAGCTGTAAAAAAAGCTCCCAAAACTAAGCCAATAATCTCAGGTCTTAAGTATTGAACTATTTCTGCTCTGTGAAGTCCCAAAGCTCCAGCTATGTCTCTTTCAAAACATGCAATGCAAAATCCCATATTTTTGGGATTCCCAAGGGCAACTAATATCAACGATATAATTCCTACTGTCGCTCCGGCAAAGATTATGCCCTTCTTACTTTCAAAAAATGTTATTTTTTCTTCTGTTGTTAATTTGCTTTCTTTTTCCATTATACCCCTCCTATATGTATTAAATTTATTATATTTTACAGATTACTAAAAGTAAAATGAAATAAAGTTTTAGTAATCGTTATTTATATAACAAAAAATCATGCATTTTAACAATATCTTATTCCTACGTTTACAGCTATACGTGATACAGTTTTTAGAAGGTAGCTTCCGCTTGCTTTAGAAGGTATACGATATGATAATGAATTTTTTAATGCACACCCCGAATTAGATTATGTTCCAATAATTGTTTACTTCCAATCAACTGACCCAATGTACAATACAGTTGAAAATGGGGTACTTTTTCAGACTATAAAATTGACTAATTACTATAAATAAAAAAAGTTGCTCGAATAATTTCGAGCAACTTTTTTAGAAATTTATCTTTGTTCAGTAACCAATAATGCATCTAATTTTGGTGTTTCTCCTACTAATCCAACCGCATAAATAGTATAGAAAGTATTTGGGTTTAATTTAACATTAGGAACAGTTAAAACAACATCATTTGTTCCGGTTGGGGTTACTCTAAACGTATATGTTCCTGATGGAACACAAGTATAATTAGCTATGCCTTTGTATGGCACATTACTAAAAACAATCGAATCATCAGGCAATTTTATATCCACAGCAGGTGCATTTGGAGATAGGTGGATAAATCTTACACATGATAAGCCAGATTTATTAGAGGAAGTTGGTTCTTGCACCGGATATAAGCTAATATCAGGAAGTTCACCAATAGCAGCTATGGTATAAAAAGACCTTTCCGGTATATAGACACTTTCATCAATTACAGGACTTGTTTTACTTCCTGTAGGATAAACTTTAATATTATAATTACCGGTTGGAACAGGTATATATGATGATAATTCTTTATAAGGAAGGTTTTTTATAATAATATTATCATTAGCATAAACATCTACTGCAGGTGCATTTGGAACTGCATGGAGCACTCTAATATTTGAATTCATTTGTTGCTGTAACATATAGCATTGAGCTAACATGTTTGAATATTGATTATTATACATCATTGATCTCCTTCATATATAGTACATAAATTATTATATGAAGTTAGTATTTAAAAGTGTATATGACCCTTGAAAATAGTCAAAGTACCAATTGAAATTTAGGTCGACTTTTTAGAACCAACATATGCGCGATTTTGTAAGCAAGGTACTACCCTAAAATTTCTCATGTTACATCAAAAATCAAAGAAGACACCAACCTATTACAGTCAGTGTCCAATTCTTGTTCCTTTTGCTGTATATAAGTATTACTAAATATTTTGTAAAAAATCTGAAATTTCCTTAAATCTTTCATCTGTTATACCAAATTTTTTCTTAAATATTTCATCTTCCATTCTTGCAATAATTAACTTGTTAGGAGATAATTCCTTAATAATATTTTTTAATTTCTTAATAGAATTTTCATCATCGTTATATCCCTTTATAATAGTTACTTCTAATATAAATTTGCCTTTATATTGCTCTCTAAAAGCTTTCATATTTAAAATATGATTCTCAAAAGTATATCCTCCAATTGGTCGCTGGATCTTTTGAAAATCTTCATTTGAAATAACCTTTATCTCGCCAATAACTTCATCACACATGTTAGCAATATCTTTATATTCTGGCATATTTAGAATATAACCATTTGATAGCAGTTTAACTGGCAACCCTTTACATTTAATAATATTAATTACATCAATAATTCTTTCATTAACTAAAGCTTCACCTTTTGAGTTAATAAAAACTAATTCTGCGTTTGTATTTTCTATCATGTTTTGTAGCTCAATCAATGAACTATCTACTTTATCAAATGATTTTTGGGTATCTACTTTATTTTGCGACCTTCCAATAGGACAAAATATGCAATCAAAGTTGCAATACTTTTCTGGAAGTATGTTAACTTCCAGCACCCTTCTTCCATCTTCAATAAAAATATCTTTATAACTGAAATCACCCATCATCTTATCCTCCTCAAATTACTCTATTGTTGTATTTTACTGTTTCTAAACTATATGCGTTTACTATTTTACTGGTATTAATTTTAGACCAATGATTCCAATAACTATAAATACAATACAAATCATACGCATTACATTAATCGGTTCTTTAAATATAATAATACCTAAGATTACAGTACCAACAGTTCCTATACCTGTCCAAATTGCATATGCATTGCCAAGTGGTAAGCTTTTTAAAGACAACGATAAAAAATAAAAACTTGCAATCATTCCTAAAACAGTTAAAATGCTAGGTAATATTTTTGTAAATCCTTGTGAATACTTCAACCCCATTGCCCATCCTACTTCAAAAAAACCTGCTGTAACTAAATAAAACCATTCCATAAACTTTACCTCCTTAAATTAGTAGTTAAGATTAGTATAGTAATATCTCATGGCTTATTTAAATGAAAATATAATAAAAAGCCATAAGAAATATTAATAAAATATCTCCCAGGCTTTTATCCTTCCGTGTACACAATTAACTGTGCGTTTTCTCTCGGACCTGCCAGTTATAAACTGCGGAACCCTAGAAAACTTAAATATAAATTCACTTTAGCATAGTAACATATTTAAGTCAACTTTTTTTATATACAAAATTTACTGTGAGATTAAAGCTTATTTAGAATATATCTAAAGTGAAATATATTCATTTATGGAGTGAATTTAATGAGCTTTACTAACTTTTAAATAAGATATATATTAAAAATTAAGTAGTCGCATAAGCACAAACTGGTTAAATAACTAAGTGTATTTGCAATATACCGAAAATATTGGAGGTGGAGAATTTGAACAAAGAAAAATTATCATTTAATGCAAAAGCAATTCATGTAGGAAGCGAACCCGATCCAACGACTGGTGCACATGTTGCGCCAATTTACCGCACATCAACATTTGTAATGGAAAATGTTGAAAAAGCTATTGAAGCAGGATATGGAGATCCAGAGGGCAAAATTTATGCATATGGAAGATATGGAAATCCAACAGTACATGCTGTACAACGTAAGATAGCATCATTGGAAAATGCAGAAGCATGTTTGATGGCAGCTTCAGGAATGGGTGCTATAACCACAGCTCTACTAGCAGTTTTAAGTGCTGGTGATCACTTAGTTGCCTCTGACACTATATATGGAGGCACTTTTGGTTTTATTAAAAATATTCTTCCGCGTTTTGGAATTGAAGCAACTATGGTTTCAGTAACTGGAGACAATGTTGAAAATATCAGAAAAGCAATGAAATCAAATACAAAAGTTGTTTATGTTGAAACTCCTTGCAACCCAACATTAGCAATTACAGACCTTAAAAAAGCAGCTGAAATAGCACACGAGGGTAATGCATTATTATATGTTGATAGCACATTTGCAACACCATATCTACAACAACCACTTTCTTTAGGTGCAGATATTGTATTACATTCAACAACTAAATACTTGAATGGACATGGAGATATTTTGGGCGGAGCAATTGTGGGCAGTAAAGAATTAGTTCATAGAATGGATACTGATTATATGAAATGGATTGGTGGAATTATGTCACCTGCAGATGCAACTGAACTTTCTAAGGGTATTAAAACTTTAGGCGTTAGGATGGATATGCATTGTGCAAATGCTAAAAAAGTAGCCGAATTTTTAGATAATCATGAAATGGTTGAAAAAGTATTATACCCCGGGCTTAAATCTCATCCAGGTCATGAGATTGCAAAAAAACAAATGAAAGATTTTGGAGGAATGATGAGCTTTGACGTTCGAGGAGGTTTTGAAGCAGGAAAAATGTTAATGGATAGCGTAAATCTAATTAGTTTAGCAACTTCTTTAGGCAACGTAGATTCACTAATTCAACACTCTGCGTCAATGAGCCATTCATCAATGAGCAAAGAAGAACGTGAAGCTGTTGGAATTGCTGATGGACAAGTTAGATTATCAGTAGGAATTGAAGAAGCAGAAGAAATCATTAAAGACTTAGATCATGCTTTAAATTTTGTTAAGAAAAAGTTCAATTTATAGATTTAATATAAATTTACTACCACAAGATATCTCTATATATTGAATGATGACAGGAGTAGAATAATGAAAAAGAAAATACAAACAATGGACGGAAATACTGCGGCAGCATACGTATCATACGCATTTACGGAAATAGCCGCAATATATCCCATAACTCCATCAACAGACATGGCAGAGCACATTGATGAATGGTCTGCAAACGAGAAGAAAAACATATTCGGACAAAAGGTTTTGGTTTCTGAACTTCAGTCGGAAGCAGGTGCTGCTGGAGCAGTCCACGGATTACTTACTGTAGGAGTAGGAGCTTTGACAACTACGTACACAGCAAGCCAGGGTCTTCTTCTCATGATACCCAACATGTACAAAATAGCCGGAGAACTTCTTCCGGGAGTATTCCATGTTGCAGCCAGAGCCTTGTCAAGCCATGCACTGAGCATATTTGGAGACCACCAGGATGTTATGGCAGCAAGACAAACAGGGTTTGCAATGCTTTCATCAACAAGTGTTCAAGAAGCAATGGATCTTGGAGCTGTGGCACATCTATCGGCTATAAAAGGAAGCGTGCCTTTTATGCATTTCTTTGACGGATTCAGAACATCACATGAACTTCAAAAAATAGAAGTGCTTGATTATGATGACCTTGCTAAACTGGTTGATATGGATGCAGTGGATGCATTCAGAAACAGGTCCTTAAGCCCTGAACGACCGGTTACAAAGGGAACAGCACAAAACCCGGATATATACTTCCAGTCAGCAGAAGCATCAAATAAACACTACGAAGACATTGTTGAAACAACAGTTGAATACATGAAAGAAATAAGTAAGCTTACAGGAAGAGATTACAAACCTTTCAACTACTACGGCGCTCCTGATGCTGAAAGAGTAATAGTGGCAATGGGTTCAGTTTCGGAAACAATAGAAGAAACAATAGATTTCCTTATGGCACAGGGAGAAAAAGTAGGTCTTCTCAAAGTAAGGATTTTCAGACCTTTCTCAAAGAAATATTTCTTAAGCCAGATGCCTTCAACTGTAAAGAAAATTGCAGTACTCGACAGAACAAAAGAAAAAGGAGCAATGGCAGAACCACTGCACCTTGATATTTCATACATTTACCACAATGAAGAAAATAGACCTACAGTAGTAGGCGGAAGATATGGTCTTGCATCTAAAGACACAACTCCAAGCCAGATACTTGCGGTTTATGAAAACTTAAAACAAGACAAGCCAAAAGACAGGTTCACAATAGGAATTGAAGACGATGTAACTTACACATCATTAGACTGCAGCAATATCATAATGACTGAACCTCATGGAACAATCAAATGTAAGTTCTGGGGATTCGGTTCAGATGGAACTGTTGGGGCAAACAAAAGCGCCATAAAAATAATAGGTGGTAATACAGACAAATATGTACAGGCATATTTCTCTTATGACAGCAAAAAATCGGGTGGAGTTACCATATCGCACCTTAGATTCGGTAACAACCCTATAAAGTCAGTATACCTTATAACTGATGCAGATTTCATATCATGTTCAAAACAGTCGTATGTTTTCAACTATGATTTACTGAAGGGCCTTAAGAAAAATGGAGTATTCCTGTTAAACACAGTATGGGATGAAGAAGAACTGGACAAGAATCTTCCGGCTAAAATAAAAAGATATCTTTATGAAAACAACATAAAGTTCTATGCAATAAATGCAACAAAAATAGCTGCTCAAATTGGTCTTGGTGGAAGAACAAACATGATAATGCAGTCAGCATTCTTCAAGCTTGCAGAAATAATACCCATGGAAGAGGCTATAAAACATCTCAATGATTCAATAGTTAAAGATTACGGCGCTAAAGGCGAAAAAATAATCAACATGAACATTTCTGCCGTTGAAAAAGGAATAACAGAATTGGTTGAAGTCAAAATCAAAGATTCATGGAAAGATGCTGTTGATGGGGAAAAAACAGAAAATAGAGAAAAAACTGAATTTGTAAAGAACATCCTTGAACCTATGAACAGATTAGAAGGAGATTCACTTCCTGTAAGCTTATTTTTGAGTGATCAGAAAGTAAGAGGAGAAATTCCTTCAGGAACTTCAGCTTATGAAAAAAGAGGAGTTGCTGTTAATGTTCCCACATGGAAGATATACAACTGCATTCAGTGCAATCAATGTTCATTGGTATGCCCTCATGCAGCAATAAGACCATTCCTTCTTGACAAAGAAGAAGAATCTACAAAACCTGAGACATTTGAAACTAAAAAGGCATCAGGCAAGGGTCTTGAAGAATTCACATACAGAATGCAGGTTTCAACTCTTGACTGTACAGGCTGTGGCAATTGTGCCGACGTATGTCCTGCAAAAGAAAAAGCATTGGTGATGACACCATTTGAAGGAGAAAATGAAGTACAGGCAGACAACTGGAATTATGCTGTGGACAACATTAAACACAAAGAAACAGTAATGAACAAATATTCGGTAAAAGGTAGCCAGTTCAATCAGCCATTGCTGCAATTCTCAGGAGCATGCGCAGGCTGCGGGGAAACTCCATATTCCAAACTTGTTACACAGCTTTACGGAGAAAGAATGCTCATTGCGAATGCATCAGGATGCTCAAGTATATGGGGAGGTTCATCTCCAAGCTCATCATTCTGCAAGAACCACGAAGGCAAGGGACCAGCATGGGCAAGTTCATTGTTTGAGGACAATGCAGAGTTCGGATACGGAATGGCAATTGCTACAAAGAAAATGATGGAAAAAATCCGATTGTTGATGGAAGAATACATCACTCTTTCTGCTGACACAAAAAGAGCAGCAGATTTCAAAGTTTGGATTGAAACAATTAAAAATCCTAAAGAAAACATAAAAATATCAAACAAAATAATTGCTGGATTTGAAAATAAAGAAACAGACAGCAAGCTAAACAGCATAGTTGAACAAATAGAAAAGAAAAAAGATTACCTGATAAAAAAATCAGTATGGATAACAGGCGGAGACGGATGGGCATATGACATCGATTATGGTGGGCTTGACCACGTATTGGCATCAGGCGAAGATGTGAACCTCATGGTGTTTGACACAGAAGTTTATTCTAACACAGGCGGACAGTCTTCAAAATCGACTCCTACAGCGGCAGTCGCTAAATTTGCAACTGCAGGAAAACAACTGAGAAAGAAAGACCTCGGAATGATCGCTGCAACTTACGGATATGTATATGTTGCTCAAATAGCTTTGGGAGCTGACATGAACCAGGCTGTAAAGGCTTTGAAGGAAGCTGAAAGCTACGACGGACCAAGTTTGATAATCTGTTACGCCCCATGCATCAACCATGGACTAAAGGCAGGAATGGGAAAGAGCGTTGCTCAGGAAAAGAATGCAGTTGACGCAGGATACTGGCATCTTTACAGATTTGACCCAAGAATTGAAAAAGAAGGCAAGAATCCGTTCCAGCTTGATTCAAAAAAACCAAACGGTAAATTCATTGAATTCCTTAACTCAGAAGAAAGATACACTTCACTAAAGAAGACATTCCCTGACCTGGCAGATGAGCTTTATTCATTAGCCGAGGAAGATGCAAAACAGAAATATAAAAAATATGAAAAATTAGCTTTGGGTAATTAAGTTATTAAATTGTATTATAATTGATGCATTGGGATATCCTTGTCAATAAAGGTCAACGGATATCCTGCTTTCTTATTTTTGTAATCAATATTGAATTTTTTATTGTTTAGTTGTAATATTAAATTATCTTTAAATACTGTTCATCATAATATTTATTTAAATAAGTAATCTTCACTTATAAGGAGAAACATATGTCAATCTTTTCATACCAAATTTTTGATGCTGTAGCAAAGCAACAAAAATTTTTACGTGCAGCTGAGTTAATGAATTTAACTCCATCAGCTGTTAGCCATTCTATAGCCTCACTAGAAATTAAGTTGGGGTTTCCATTATTTTTACGAAGCAGAACTGGTGTAAAACTTACAAGTGAAGGAGAGTTAATGCTTATACATGTACGTGCAATTCTAAACTGTGAAGAACAGTTGCAGCAAGAAGCAGCGCAGATTAACGGCCTGGAAAAGGGAACCGTAGTGCTTGGTACCTTTAGCAGTGTTTGCGCCAATTGGATTCCCGATATTGTAAAATCATTTCATAGTTTATATCCCAATATTGATATTAATATTATGCAAGGTGATTATGAAGATGTAATTTTATGGGCAAAAACGGGTGTTGTAAATATTGGCTTTGCAACTTTGCCTGTAAAGGAAGATTTGGTAGAAACGCCACTATATAAGGATAGACTTTTGTGTATTACACCTAAAAATTTTAAGCCTATTCATTCTAAATATGTCACCATTGATGATATTAAGGATCAGCCTTTTATTTTGCAACGAGAAGGTTATAATAAAGACACCATTTCTTTTATTAAAAAACACAATCTATCCATCCGTCCGCAATTTTTTATAGATGATGATCAATCCATTATTGCAATTGTTGAAAGTGGACTTGGTATAAGCATTGTTCCAGAATTAATTCTAAATAAAATTCGATGCAATGTAAATGTCTATCCAATAGTACCAAATGAGTTTCGTACTATTGGACTAATAACACAAAAAAAACAACTATTTTCACCGGCAGTTCTAAAAATGTTTGATCACATTATTTCATATACTAAAAGTAATAACCTCATATAAGAGATACTTCTAAATGAGTTTTTAAAAGCAATGATTTAGACAAAAAACAAGAAGACACCAACTATTACAGTCAGTGTCTTTCATCTATAAGTTCTTACATAT
>DIVM01000251.1 GCA_002435835.1 Firmicutes bacterium UBA6132 | reverse complement strand
TCCAATACCTGTTACATAAGTTATTAAAATAGCTATAATAGCTATTAATGAACCTGATATTATTGCTGAAAAAAATTGAGATGAATGTAAATTTTCAAAATTTCTTGATATTAAAGTTACTAAAATTACTGTAAATAAAGCTGTAAAAAACTCTAATATTCCTCCACCAAACAGCAGTGTAAAAAATGCAGATGAAATGGCAGGATAATATAATGAAAATTTATCATGTTCTTCAGGATTATATTCAATTTTATTCAATTTTTGTAATGCATCATTAAGAGAAATGGAATGAAGAGACAATTGTCTTGAAATTTCATTGACATCATTAATTTTTTGTAAATTTATAGTTCTTTTATTAATTCTTTTAACTATTGTTTTGCTTTCTGCTCTTTCAGAGTTTATAGTTATGTAAAATCCTGTAGGTGTTGCAATTGATTCTATATCATACACATTAAATGAATTACAAATATATTTAATAGTTTCTTCTGCTCTATATGTTTCGCCACCATTCTCAAGTATTATTTGAGCTGCTAATTTAATAGTTTTTAATAATTTTATTTCGTTTATTTCCAATATTACACTTCCTCGATCTTTTATATACAATTTTTATTATTATATCATGCTCATAAATATTTTGTAAATTTAATATTATTATTAAGTGTTAATAAGTCATAATACAAATCAACTTTCAAAAAGTAAACCATTTTCATTTTATGCAACATAAAAGCGTATAAATACAAAATAATTATTTTTTTTTACTTTTTTATAAATAAAGGTCTTAATATTTTGAAGAAGGACATATAAATATAAAAATAGCAGAATGCATTTTTGACTATGAAAAAATAGGGAGGGGTTATATATGAATATTAATGAGTTATTGGATAAAGATAAACTGAGACGTAAAAAAAGCAATTTTGAGGGTACATTTTTAGAATATCTTGAAATTGTACAAAAGAACCCTGATATTGCAAAATTATCTCACAAAAGAATGTATGATTTAATTGTTGAAAAGGGATTTGAAGTTTATAGACCAGAAGATAATACAAGAATTAAAAAGTTACACGGTAATGAAGTTATAAGAAAGTATGAATTTTTTAAAGATGATTTTTTCGGCATTGATAGAACTATAATGAAAATTGTTAATTATTTTAATGCTGCTGCTATGAAAGGTGAAGAAGCAAGACAGGTTTTATATTTAGTAGGTCCTGTAGGTTCTGGTAAATCTTCTTTAGTTGAAGCTCTTAAAGTTGCTTTAGAAGGAAGCGAACCTATTTATGCTTTAAAAGGATGCCCTATGAGAGAAGACCCTCTTCACTTAATTCCGAAACATTTAAGACCTGAAATGGAAAAGGCATTAGGCGCAAAAATAGAAGGCGATTTATGTCCTATTTGCAGATATAGGTTAAGAGAAGAATATCATGGTGAATATGAAAAATTCCCTGTAGTTTCAACTGACTTTTCAATTAGATCAAGAAAAGGGGTAGGTGTTGTTCCTCCAGTTGACCCAAATAATCAAGATACTTCAGTTTTAACAGGTAGTGTGGATATTTCTAAACTTGATTTATATTCTGAAGATGACCCTCGTGCTTTGTCTTTAAATGGAGCATTTGATGTAGGTAATCGTGGTATTGTAGAATTTATAGAAGTATTTAAAAATGATGTTGAATACCTTCACACAATTATTACAGCAACTCAAGAAAAATCCATACCTTCACCTGGAAAAGGTTCTATGATTTATTTTGACGGAATTATTCTTGCTCACTCCAATGAAGCAGAGTGGAATAAATTTAAGTCGGATCATACAAATGAAGCTATATTGGATAGAATTGTAAAAGTTGAAGTGCCTTATTGCATGGAATTAAATGAAGAATTAAAAATTTATGAGAAAATTTTGCATAAGAGTAATTTTAATGCACATATTGCACCTCATACAATTGAAATAGCTTCTATGTTTGCTATTCTTACAAGGATTTTACCATCTTCTAAAGTTGACCCTCTTACTAAACTTAAAATATATAATGGCGAAGAAATAGTTGAAAAAGGAACAACTAAGAAAATTGACATTATGGAGTTAAAAGAAGAAGCAGGCCAAAGGGAAGGATTATCTGGAGTATCTACAAGATTTATTATCAAATCTATAGACAATGCATTAACTAATTCAGATAATAGCTGTATAAATCCATTAAGTGTAATGGAAAGTTTAATTAAAGCTGTAAAAGAACTTGATATAAACGAAGATGATAAGAAAAGATATATAACATTTTTACAGGATGTTATTAGAAAAGAATATAATAAAACACTTGAAAAAGAAATTACTAAAGCATTTATTCACAGCTATAAAGAGCAGGCTGAAAGTTTGTTTAACAATTACTTAGATCATGCGGAAGCATACGTTAATAAAACTAAATTAAAAGATCAGTCCACAGGTGAACTTCTTGATGCAGATGAAAAATTTATGCGATCAATTGAAGAGCACATCGGTGTTTCTGAAAGTTCAGCAAAAGGATTTAGACTTGATGTTACATCATATATGTTCTATTTAATGAGAAAAGGCGATAAAATTGATTATAACAGTTATGAACCTTTAAAAGATGCTGTTGAGAAAAAATTGACTACATCAGTTAGAGAGTTATCAAGAATAATTACAAAAACAAAAGTTAGGGATAAGGACCAGGACGAAAAATATAATACAATGGTAAAAGAATTGAAGGCTAATGGCTATTGCGATCATTGTTGTGATGTAATTCTTAAATACGCTGCCAATAATTTATGGAAGGATTGATATTATGGCAATTTTCAGAGAATACAACCCTATTGATCATGATAGAGCTGCGGAAGACAGAAGAAGGCATAAGCAGTTAGTTGAAGAATCAATTAAAAAAAATCTTCCCGGTATATTATCAGAAGAAGGTATCATAGGGGAAAGCAAAAATAAAAAAGTTAAAATTCCTATTAAAGGTTTAAAGGAATATCAGTTCATATATGGTAAAAATCAAAAAGGTTCGGGCAGCGGAGAAGGAACTGAAAAAAGAGGGGATAAAGTAGGTTCGGACAAATCAGATAAAGGTAAGGGTAATGGCAGTGGAGCTGGAAATGACGAAGGCGAAGACATTTATGAAACTGAACTTACCATTGATGAAATAATTCAATATTTGTTTGAAGATTTAAATTTGCCAAACTTGGATAAAAAGAAATTTTCTGAAGTTTTAACAGATCATTCAAGAAAAAAATCTGGATATCAAAGAAATGGAATCCCACCAAGACTTGCAAAAAAGAAAACTGTTGTTGAAAAATTAAAAAGAAAGCAAGCTATGAAAAAAGTTTTAAAAGAAGAAAATATTGATGAAGAAATAGGACGATTTCCATTTAAAGAAGAGGATATTAGATATCACAGAATTAAAGAGACAAAAAAGAAAGAATCAAATGCGGTTATAATTTGTATTATGGACACATCTGGTTCCATGGATCAAACAAGGAAATATTTAGCAAGATCATTTTTCTTTTTAATGTATCACTTTGTGAGAATGAAATATTTAAATGTTGAAGTTGTATTTATTGCTCACTCAACAGTTGGAAAATTAGTTACAGAACAAGAATTTTTCCATAAAGTTGAATCAGGTGGTACTTATATTTCGAGCGGTTATAAATTAGCTCTTGATGTTATTGAGCAAAGATACAATCCAGATATTTGGAACATTTATGCTTTTCATGCTTCTGACGGAGATAACTGGGGAGAGGATGATGACAAAGCTGTAAAAATGGCTACTGAACTATCAGATATTTGTAATATGTTTGGTTATATAGAAGTAATGTCAAGTTCTTACTCAAGTACAATAAAGAAAAAGTATATTGAAAGAGTACATAAGAAAAATTTCGCCATCGGCACTATAGGTAAACAGGAAGAGGTGTGGCCTACATTTAAAAATATTTTAAAAATGGATATAAAGAAGGAAGGCTGATAGTATGGACTATACATTAAATGATCTTGAAAATTGGAACTTGAAAATAGAAAAAATTGTAAAAGAATGTGGCCTTGACTATTATCCACAAGAATTTGAAATTATTAACTATAATGAAATGATTGGATATGAAGCTTATATTGGTATGCCTTCGAGATATCCGCACTGGAGTTTTGGAAAATCATATGAAAAGTTAAAAACATTATATCAATACAATTTAACAGGTCTTCCTTATGAAATGGTTATAAACTCTGATCCATGCGTTGCATATTTAATGAAGGATAATACTTTACTTTTGCAAATACTTACAATAGCTCATGTTTATGGTCACAATGACTTTTTTAAAAACAATAGGTTATTTAAAGAAGGTACGGATGCATCATATACACTTGAAATGTTTAAAACAGATGGTACTATTGTCAAAAATTGTATTGATGATCCCAGCATAGGCTATGAAAATGTTGAAAAAATGCTCAATGCAGCTCATTCAATTAGGTATCAAATTTCAAGGTCAGTTGGTCAAAAAAGAAAAGATGATGAAGATTTAAGAAATGAAATACTACAGAGCTATAAAGAAAACAGTTCACATTACAGTATTTTAGAGCCAAGAAAAACAATTACTCCTCCTGACTTAAGTAAAATTCCTTTAAGTCCCGAGGATGATTTGTTATACTTTATTATAAAATATGGGGACCTTGAAGAATGGCAGAAAAATATACTGGAGGTAGTAAGAAGAGAATCAGAATATTTCTTGCCTCAAATTGAAACAAAAATAATGAATGAAGGCTGGGCTAGTTACTGGCATTACAACATACTTAAAAAATTAGATTTACCTACTTCACTTCATCTTGAATTTATTAAACGACATAATGATGTAGTTAGACCTTTATTAGGAAACTTAAATCCTTATCATCTGGGCTTTGAAATATTAAAAGACCAAGCAGAAAGATATGGGGAAGAAAGAATATTTGAAATAAGGGAATTTGATAGGGATGCATCATTTATAAGAAGATATTTAACATATGATCTTTGTAAAAAGCTCAATTTATTTGAATATGTTAAAAAAGGATCTGATTATATAATAAGTGAAGTAGCTGATGATGACGGTTGGAAAGAAATTAGAAATACTATAGCAGATACTGCAGGTATGGGGTCAATTCCATACATCAGAGTAATAGATATGTCAAGAAAAGATAAAACTTTGACCATAGAACATGTATATGACGGTAGAGAATTACAAGCATCATATGCAGAGGAAACATTAAAAAGTGTATATGATTTGTGGGGACATAAAGTTTTATTAAAAACAAAGCGTGAAAATAAGGATATAACAATTGTTTGTGATGAAGGAAGAAAAATTAGATATTTATAATTAATTAAACAATGGGCTGTCAGATGATAACCCATTGTTTTTTTATATAATAGGAAAGTTTTCTTCCTATTATATAAAAAAATGAGGATTGCAAAGGACGGGACGTCCTTGCCGATAAGCATTTTTACGCCGAAGGGGGACATAGGTCCCCATAGCGGGAGTTGCATAGCAACTATTTTTGTATAAATCTTTCAGATTTAAATAAAATTTGTAGTTTGATATTAAATTTATGGTATAATATAGATATTCAATTCTCACGGAGGATAAAATGAGGGAAAAAGAAGTTAAAGTACTTAATATAGATAAACATGATATAGAAAATAAACTTAAAAGTATTGGTGCAATTCTAATAAAAGATGAAGAACAAATAAATATCAGATTTGATTCAGAAGACAGTATACTTAAAAAAAATTTGAATGGATATTTAAGAATTAGAATTACAAAAAATCTTTTAAATGGTGAAACAAAAAACACTATGACATTTAAAAAAAGCATTAGTAGGGATAAATTAAGAGTTAATGAAGAAATTGAAACAGAAATTTCAAATGTTGAAGAAACCACTAAAATACTTGAAATATTAGGATATAAGAAAAAAAGACCGGGCTTTAAACACAGAAAATCATTTTTATATGACAATATTATGTTTGAAATAGATACATGGGATAAAGAAACATATCCAAAACCATATCTTGAAATAGAAATGTCTTCAGAAGAAGATCTTGAGAAAGCAATAAAGTTACTAAATTTAGATCGTACACAAATTACTTCAAAATCCATTGCAGAATTAAGAAAAGCATAAATTAAAATATTAAAGTTAAAGCAAAATTAGAAAAGAAATTCATTTGCAGTTTATATTTTATATGTTATAATATCGTGATTAATTTTGTAATAATTAATTTGTTAAATAATTGTTTAATTTTAATATAAAATAATATAATAAACGGAATAATAAGAAAAATTGAAATTTTCTTGAAACTTAGGAGGAATCATGATTTTAGTTGTTGACATTGGCAATACAAACACTGTCGTAGGAGTTTATAAAGAAGATGAACTCATGGGCAGCTGGCGAATGGTTACAAGAAGCGATAAAACATCGGACGAATACGGCGTATTCATAATGAATTTATTAATATACAGTAATATAGACCATAAAGAAATAGTTGGTGCTATTGTTTCTTCAGTTGTTCCAAATGTTATGCATTCATTTGAAAATGCTTTGAAAAAATATTTTAACATAAACCCTTTAATAGTAGGACCTGGAATTAAAACAGGCATTATGTTAAGCAGTGATAATCCAAGGCAGGTCGGTGCTGATAGAATAGTTGATATAGTTGCAGCATATGAACAATACGGTGGACCATTAATTGTAATAGATTTTGGTACTGCAACTACTTATGATATAGTTAATGAAAATGGTGAATTTAAATATGGAGTGACATCTCCGGGTATACAAATTTCAGCAGATGCTTTGTGGAGCCGAACTGCACAGCTTCCTAAAATAGAAATTAAAAAGCCATCTTCCATACTTGCGAAAAACACTATAAGTAGCATGCAGGCAGGGCTTGTTTACGGATATATTGGACAAGTGGAATATATAGTTAAAAAAATGAAAGAAGAGTTTGGCAGAGAAGATATGAAAGTTATTGCCACAGGAGGTTTAGGAAGACTCATTTCTGATGAAACATCAGTAATAGATGTTTACGACCCTCAACTTTTATTAAAAGGATTAAAAATAATTTACGAAAAAAATTTATAAATATATTAAACATAAAGAAGGACTGTCCGAAAATAGAAACTAAATTTCTATTATAGACAGTCCTCATTTTATGCAAAAAACTAAATAATGATTTCAAAAGAAGTTATTTTTAGTGTATGTGCTATTACGAGGCTGTTATTATAACTTTAAAATAGTAAGACTCTAAATAAATTGATAAAGCTTCTTTTTTGTGGAAAAAATAATTAACTTTTATATTAACAATAGAAGTATTTATTGATAATATACATTCGCCTCAAGATATTTTATAATAATTATGAAATCGTTAACTAAATTAATTATTAAGAAGTTATAATATTTTAATCAATATCTTCTTAATAGAAATTTTCAAGAGGTAATGATTTTTAATATATATCCATTTAAAAAAACAATCTCTGAAAACGGGAAAATATTATTAAAAGGAGAAATTACAATGTTTAAAGTAGTAATTCCACAAGACATAACAGAAAAAGGTAAACAGTTCTTAAGAGACAAGGGATATGAAGTTATTGTAGGACCTGGTGTAGAAGATGTCG
Organism: Firmicutes bacterium UBA6132; assembly: GCA_002435835.1. Next base: position 265 of record DIVM01000251.1, on the reverse strand, counting down.
AAGTTTATAAGGAATTAGTAAAGGATGCGGATGCTCTTCTTGTACGTACTGGGCCATATCCTAAAGAAGTAATTGATGCAGCTCCAAAATTAAAGGTTATAAGCAGATTTGGTGTAGGTACGGATAATATTGATGTTGATTATTGTACTGAAAAAGGAATTTATGTAACAATTACTCCAACAGCTAATGCTTTATCAGTTGCAGAACATGCTATTGGTTTAATAATTTCTTGTGCCCATCAAATTAAAGCATTGGATAAGGCAGT
>DIVM01000180.1 GCA_002435835.1 Firmicutes bacterium UBA6132 | reverse complement strand
CAATATATTCTTTATCTCCAACTGGGAATAACGCAATAACTGCACATTCAACTTCAGTTCCATCTTCAAGTGTAATAGTTAAAATTTCTTCTTCATGATCTCCACAGCCACAACCACATTCTTCATCTTGGCAGCCACCACATTGTTCTTTATCTTCACTCATATGTATACTTCCTTATTTAAATATTTTCCAAAATATATATGGATTATTTCAACTTTAACAGAATGTTTTCAAAAAAGCAAGTCGATTTTAATATTATTATTAATAATTTAATTAAACCTAAGATTTTCTCTTAATCATCAAAATAAGAGAAGCCAAATTGTTTTAGACTTCTCTTTAAATTATTATCTATTTTTTAGGAATATGAATAGATTGACCATGAACAGCATGGGCTGCTTCATGGAGAATTTCTCCAACTGTAGGATGTGCATGGATTGTAGAAGTTATTTCATCTACAGTAGCTTCAAGTCTAATTGCCAAAGCTCCTTCTACTATTAAATCAGTAGCTCTTGGTCCAGCCATATGAAGTCCTAATATTTCTCCTGTTGCTGCATCTGTAATATATTTTGCTATTCCTTCTGTGTCGCTTTCTATCATTGATTTTCCGTTAATGTACATTGGTGCAACACCTACTTTGATGTTAAATCCCGCTTCCTTTGCCTGTTCCTCGGTCAGGCCTACACCTGCAAGTTCTGGTTTTGTGTAAACACAATATGGAATTGTTTTAAAATCAACTTGAGGTTTTTTATTCATTATTGTTTCAACAGCAACTGTTCCTTCTGCAGATGCAACGTGAGCAAGCATAACTCCTCCATTGCAATCTCCTACAGCATAAATATTGTTTATGTTTGTCTGCATATTTTTGTTGACTAATATTCTTCCTCTTTCGGTTTTAACTCCAATTAAATCTAAATTAAGATTGTCTATAACAGGCTTTCTTCCAATGGACAACAGTACTTTTTCAGCAAGTATAGATAATTCCCCTTGTTCTGATGTTGCATTTAACATAAGTCCTTCAGATGATTCCGAAACAGATACGACTTTAGTATTCAAATAAATATTTACACCGCTTTTTATCAACTTTTCCTTTAATGGCTGAACTATATCTTTATCCATATTAGCTACAATATTTGGAAGCATTTCAACTATGGACACCTTGCATCCTAATGTTGAATAAACACTGGCTATTTCAGTTCCTATTACACCTCCGCCAATAATTGCCATACTTTTTGGAACTTCACTTAATGACAAAACTTCATCACTTGTTATAACTCCTGGCAGATTTACTCCTGGCAATGGAATAATAACAGGTATTGACCCTGTAGCAATAACAGCATAATCAAAATTAACTATTGACTCTGACCCGCCATTTTTAACTATTATTTCATTTTTGCTTTTGAAACTTCCCTCGCCTGATATTTTTGTAACTTTGTTGCTTTTTAATAAATTATCCACTCCAGCAACTAACTTTTTTATTATTTTATCTTTTCTATTTTGTAGCTGTTTCCAGTTTATTTCAGCTTTTGTTATATCTATTCCTATTTCTTTAAATTCTTTATTTACATTTTCCATTTCAACAGAAGTATGCAAAAGAACCTTAGTTGGGATACATCCTCTGTTTAAACATGTCCCTCCTACTTTATCTTTTTCTATGAGAGTTACTTCGGCACCTAACTGGGCTGCTCTTATTGCAGCAACGTAGCCACCGGGGCCTCCTCCTAATATTGCTATTTTCATCCTGACACCTCCTGTGCTTTACAATAAAAGCAATCCCGGCTTCTCAATATTTTCCTTTAATTTTGCTAAAAATTCAGCAGCTACTGCTCCGTCCACTGCTCTGTGGTCTGCCGTCAAACTTAAATTCATCAATGGTTTAATTTTTATTTCTCCATTTTCAACTACAGTCTCTTCTTTTATTGCGTTAACACCAAGTATTGCTACTTCAGGTTGATTTACTATAGGTGTGAATGATTCAACTCCGTACATTCCTATATTGCTTATTGTAAATGTTCCTCCTGTAAGATCATCAGGTGTCAATTCATTCCTTTTGGCTTTTGATGACAATTTTTTAATTTCTGTTGAAATTTCTTTTAGTCCTTTTACATTTACATATTTAACTACAGGAACTAATAAACCTTCTGGCAATGCAACAGCAACACCTATATTTACATAATTTCTTGTTATAATATCATTGCCGTCAACAGAACTGTTTAATAATGGAAATTCTAATAGTACTTTTGATAAAATTTTTACTAAAATATCGTTATACGATATTTTCATAACATCTTTTACATCTTCTCTTATTTGTTTCATTGCAGATGTATCAACTTTAATATTATAATTAACTGTAGGAGAAATTTGTTTGCTTTCAAGCATTCTTCTTGCTATTACTTTTCTCATGATGCTCATAGGTTTTCTGTATTCCTGTGGTGCTGCATGTTTTTCTAATTCTTCACTGAGTTTAAATTTAATTACATCTTCTTTCATTATACGTGAATCTTTTTCAATTTTATTTGTATCTACTCCTAATTGTCCTGCTACAACTTGAGCTGTGGGTGAAACTTTATTCTTTTCTTCTTTTGATTTTTCCTGGTAATTTTTTATATCATTTTCTGTAACTGAACCATCAGGTCCTGTTCCTGTTACAAATGAAATATCTATTTTCATATCTTGAGCAAGTTTTTTTGCTCTCGGTGAAGCTTTTACTCTGCCGCTTGTTATGGTTGCTGCAATCTGTGCTTCTGGTGCTTTTGTTTCTGATTTTACTTCAGTTTTTTCTGTTTCTTTATTTCCCCCTGCTTGTTTTAATAATTCTGATATATCTTCGTCAGATTCTCCAACAATTGCTACAGGTGCTAAAACAGGAACTGTTCCATCACTTGCTAATATTTTTCTTAATACGCCATTTATAGTTGCTTCAACTTCATTATTCAATTTATCTGTTTCAACATCAAAAAGAACATCTCCGGATTTAATTGTATCTCCTTCTTGCTTTCTCCAATTTGAAATTACTCCTTCTGCCATAGTCAACCCCAACTTTGGCATTACTATATATTTTGCCATATTTACCTCCTATTATATATATGGTAAAAAACATTATTCCTAAAATTCAAATATATTCAAAGTTCACCTAACATTAGGCTGTAAAAAATCCATTTATTTGTGCTGTTTCTAAAACCTTTTTAACATTTACATGATTTGGACCATTTCTTGAAATTTTAAAAATATATTTTTGATTTTCTAAAAACTGTATTTCTCTCTCTCCATCGAGGGCAATTGTCCCTCTTGATTTGGTTATATATTCATATTCATCATCAAAATTTAATATTACCGGCTCAGAAACAGATATAGGAATAACAATACCTGCTGCAACTGCTGCCATTATTTTTGTATCATTACTTTTTAAATCCACATAAGCTCCGTAATCATCATTAGTATAAATTATTTTCTTGCATCCAACTACTGATGAAAATCCTATTGATGCAGGATGAGCTCTTGATACAAATATTTTTTCTATATTATTCATATCCCAGATAGCTTTTGATCCAACAAATAAATCTTTAGATATTACTGCATCAATTAATGCAATATCTTTAAGTTCATTTTCTTTATAAATTTCTATTCGTTTATCTTTTTCAACAAATAAACTATTATTAAAACGGTTTGAAGCAACTGCTGCTGCAGCTATGCCTGCAATAGTTCCCTCCATCATGACAGGATAAGCATTGTTCGTCCCTGTAGAAATAGATATTAATGGAGTATTTTTAATAACTTTAGCAACTGCTCTGTTTGTTCCATCACCGCCTAAAACAACTATGCATCCTACATTTAAATTTTCCATAAATTCTGCTGCTTTAAGAGTATCTTCTATTCCGTCAAATCGAAACATATTAATTACATTTATTTCACATTTTAACTCATCACAAGTGTTAAGCTTATCTTCAACTCTATATCCCATATTATAGGAGTCAGGAATCATATACACACTCTCTACACCCAGCGCTTGAGCACCTAAGACAATTCTTTCTACAATATTAATTTTTTCATTGTTATCTATAACTGTAGCATGTGACACAAGCCTTCGGATGTCCTTGCCAGATGCAGGATTTGCTATTATTCCTATGGAAATCATGAATACGTACCCTCCTATAAAAATAATATTTTTATAAACAACGCAGCTTTTCTATATCAAGCTGCGCTGTTTACAATTTATTTAAAACTGTGATTTTACTGCTAATACAATATCCTGTTCATTAGGCAATACATAATTTTCCAAGTTAGTAGCAAAAGGGACAGGTGTATTTAATGCGCCTACTCTTTTTATTGGAGCATCTAATTCAAAGAAACTTTCTTCAGCTATTATTGATGCGATTTCGCCTGTAAATGCGCCTCTCTTAGCTTCTTCACTAACTATAACAACCTTATGTGTTTTTTCTAATGATTTAAATATAGTAGCTTTATCAAGAGGAAATAATGATCTTAAATCTATTACTTCTGCATTTATTCCATCTTTAGCTAAATTTTCAGCAGCTTTTAAGCAATCCAATACTTGACGTCCATAAGAAATTAATGTAACATCCGCTCCTTCTCTCAAAACAGAAGCTTTTCCAAATGGTATTGGTTTAACCTCATCTTCTACATCACTTTTTACTGAATACAACACTTTATTTTCAATAAACATAACAGGATTGTCATCATCTATTGCAGTTAACATTAAACCATATGCATCTTGCGCATTTGAAGGATATACAACTTTTAATCCGGGAATATGAGTTACCCATGCTTCAAGAGATTGAGAGTGCTGAGCTGCTGCACCGATCCCACCGCCACTTGGCAGACGAACAACCATAGGAAGATTAATTTTTCCACCAAACATATATCTCATTTTAGCAGCTTGATTAACTAATTGATCCATACCGACAGTTAAAAAGTCAATAAACATTAACTCTGCTATAGGTTTTAATCCACATGCAGCTGATCCAACTGCTGCACCTATTATTACATCTTCAGAAATAGGAGTATCTCTAACTCTCATTTCTCCGAATTCATCCCACATTCCTGCTGATACACCAAAGCAACCGCCAAATTTTCCTACATCTTCACCAAAAAGGAAAACATCTGGGTTCTCTCTCATTTTTACACTCATACCTTCTCTGATACCTTCTGCATAAGTCATTTTTCTCATCTTACTCTGCCCTCCTCAACTATATCAGAATAAATATCTACCAATGCTGATTCTAATGTAGCTACACTGCTTTCTTCTGCAAATTTTTCAGCATCTTTTATCATATTGTCTACTGCAGCATTTTCATTAGCAATTTCTGCTTCTGACATAATATTGTTTTCTAACATATATTTTTCAATTCTTGGAATAGGGTCTTTCTTCAACCATGCATCTAATTCTCCATCAGGTCTGTAAACAGTCATATCACCTTCGAAGTGTCCTCTCCACCTGTATGTTTTGCATTCCACAAGTGTAGGTCCTTGTCCTTTTCTTGCTCTTGAAACTGCTTCGCCTACAGCTTCATAAACTGCAAATATATCATTGCCATCAATAGTTACTCCAGGCATATTATAAGCTGAAGCTCTTACAGAAACATCAGTTATAGCTTGATGTCTTGCTTGGCTTACTGAAATACCATATCCATTGTTTTCACAAACGAATATTACCGGCAATTTCCAAACGCTTGCTAAATTCATTGATTCATGGAATGTACTTTGATTTGTAGAAGCATCACCAAAGAAACATACACAAACTTGATCAGTTTTCTTATATTGAATTGCTAATCCTGCACCAGCTGCTATATTATGTCCCGCACCAACGATACCGTTTGCACCAAGGATACCTTTCGTTGCATCGGCTATATGCATTGATCCGCCTTTACCTTTGCAATAGCCTGTTTCTTTTCCAAAAAGCTCAGCCATCATATTTTTTAAATCTCCGCCTTTAGCAATTATATGGCCATGTCCCCTGTGAGTACTCGTAATATAATCTTCATCTCTTAAATTAGCACAAGCGCCTGTGGCTGTTGCTTCTTCTCCTATATAAAGATGAACAAATCCAGGAATTTTGCCTTCAGCAAATAAATCCTTTGCTCTTGTTTCAAATTTACGAATCTTAAGCATAGTTTGATACATGTTTTTAACTTGTTCGTTAGTAATATTCAAAATATGACCTCCAATAGATTTTATTTTGCTATAACAACGTCTAAGAAGACGTTAACAACAACTTACCTTTTTTAGTGATTTTTTATTTCTCCTCCTCTTCAAGTTATTTTTAAGTTGTTTTTAATTTATTCATCTATATAATAAGCAAAAACATAGCCAAACTTAAACTTTTTCTATGTAAAAATTATTTTTATTTATGCATTGAATTTTCAATGTTTTAATTTATAAATTTTTCCCATAAGTTTATATTCTTAATTTTTATATAATTTTATAATAAAAAAATTCTCAAAAAGAGACTTTGTCTCAATTTGAGAATTTAATGTGAGAAATTAGGCCAGCTTGCTTATGCTGTTTACATCTATAGAATAGCTTTTAATTTTTCTGTATATGGTTGCCTTGCTTATATTTAATTCTTCGGCAGCCTTTTTAATATTTCCGTTATTAGCTGCAATAGCCTGAACTATGCTATCCTTTTCAATATCTTTTAAAGTAATAGAAGATAATTCATATTTATTTTGACTTTCTATATAGTAAGTTTCGTTAGATTCTACATTGCTTCCATAAGGATAACTGTCAATTAAATCTTTATCAGCCAAATAATAAGCACTTTGTATAATATTTTTAAGTTCTCTTACATTTCCTGTCAATGGATGTTTTAAAAGCTCTATTTCAAAGTTGTTGCTGAAGCATTTATTTGAACTTTCATTTTCTTCATTTAAGTTATTTAAAAAGAATTTTGCTAGTTCTATTATATCGTTTTTTCTTTTTCTTAAAGGAGGTATTCTTACATTAATAACATTTAACCTATAGTAAAGGTCTTGCCTGAAAAAGCCTTTTGAAATCTCATCTATCAAGTTTCTATTAGTAGCCGAAACAACCCTTACATCTAAATCCCTTTCATACGTTCCGCCTACACGCACAACTCTATTGTTATCAAGTACTCTCAAAAGCTTAGCCTGCATTTCCAATGGGACCTCTCCAATTTCATCTAAAAAAATTGTTCCACCATTTGCCAGCTCAAATTTCCCGGGTCTGCCTCCCTTTAAAGCTCCTGTGAAAGATCCGCTTTCATATCCAAATATTTCGCTTTCAAATAATTCCTTTGGTATAGCAGAACAATTAACCGCAACAAAAGGTCCGTCTTTTCTTCTGCTCTCATTGTGAATAGCTTGAGCAAAAAGTTCCTTACCAGTACCACTTTCTGCTTCAATTAATACAGAACAATTTGTCTTTGCTATTTTTTTGGTTGTATTTATTAAATCTATCATTTTATCATTTTTAGTAATAATATTATTGAAAGTATAATTTGCTCTGAACCCTGCTAATTTACTTATTTCTTTTCTAAATTGTTTAGCTTCTCTTAATACCAAAACTGCACCTATAACATCATCACTGAGAATTATTGGAGAAATATTTAATGAACACTCAACCTTTTTATCATTAATCATTAATGTAATATCAGAGTACTTTATTTTTTGCTTATTGTTAAATATTTTGTTTACAATATCAAAATCTTTAAATACTTCCTTAATATTAACATTGTAAATTTCATCATCTTCCATTTTTAAAATGTTAGGTATCTGATTATTGAATTTATAAATTTTCAAATCGCTGTTCATAATCATTAAACCATCAAGAATTGAATCAAAAGTTGTATCAAGAAGCTTATATGATTCCAATATAGTAAATTGTTTTTCAATACTGTTAGCACTTGAAACAGCAATACCATATGTATGTGTTTGCACGTCCTCTGCTTTTCCTGACAAATCAAAACATCCTATCAATTCACCCTTGCTGTTGTGAATGGGTGCAGCTGAACAAGTCCAACGGTGATGATACTCGCAATAATGTTCAGCACCAATTACCTGAACAGGTTTATCAAGAGCAAGGCAGGTTCCAATGGCGTTGTTGCCTACACTTTTTTCGTCCCATATTGAACCTAAAACAAAATTTAATTGTTGATGATTTTTTTCTAAATCTTTATTTATATTTAAATCAATTATTATACCTTTTTCATCTGTTAATACTACGCTATAGCTTGTGTTTTTAACTATTTCAAAAACATCTTTCATTATAGGACCTGCTACTTCTATTAGCTCTTTTCTTTTATACAGGCTGTCTTTTAAGACATTATCACTTACTCTCGTACCCTTCCCAGACAAAAAATCTACCTTTAATTTTGCACACCTTTCCCAAGCTTCTAAAATCAAAGGTCTTACATTTTTTGGTGTTTCTTTTGCATTTACAAACTTCTCCCAATTTTCTTTAAGTGTATTTGACACTAAATGTCCCTCCTTTTTAAGCAGCTATTAATTATATTTCTATGAAAAGGAATTTATTTTACTTCTACTTTTACACAAGCAACTGCAACTTCAACTGAATCATCTTTATCTCCAAATTTTGTAAAATAAAGACCATCAGTTTTAAGTCCACCTTTTACAACTTCCACTTTAACCTTGCCTACAGGAAAACACCTTTCGACTTCATTTAAATTTACTTCTTCAGGTCTTGAGACAGCTATTATAACATTTATGATTACGTTATCATCAATATTATCTTGTGTAAATCCACATACTTCATTTAAACCTATTAAACAACTTTTAGAAATGGCATCCTTAGAAGCTTTCACAGCAGCATTTGTAACGTCTTGTCCATGAAAATCTATACCCATTCCAAATTCAATAACAAACCTTTTCATAACGTACCCCCTAATATTTTCTGAAAGATTCCTCACTTTTAATTTAACTAATTATAAAGCATATTCTGTGAAATACCTATACCATATCTTTCATATCCTGCAAAACACTCCAATTAATTGCTGAATTATTGTTTTCATTAAGTTTGACTACTCCTATTAAAACATCTTCCATAATCTCTCCTGATTCCAAATAATGTGCTAAAGTTAATTTTAGTGCATCTATAAAAGCATGATTTAAAACAGTTTTTTTATTTATCCAGTGCAAAGAGCCTTCATCATTTTCAACAACATCTCTTGTTGATGATTGACCGAAATATATATAGTTTATAACTGTTTAATTATGACTTCTTCTCATAGCTATATACTTTAATTTGAAATTTACTAATTGATTTTCATTTATTCCTGTTTCTTCAAATATTTCTCTTATGCATGAAGCTCTCGGATTGTTTAATTCATCTTTCTCTAAGTGCCCTCCAACCCCAGACCAGAAGCCCGGCATACGTTTATTATTGTCACTTCTCTTCATCAATAAAAAATCTTCGTTATTCATTAAAAAGGCTGTTGTTACATTTCTAAATTTAATCAATTTTGCGCCTCCATTTAATTTTTGATTTAATATTCTTACTTATTACGAATGTAACAATTTATCGAGTCAAAAGTAATCTTTGATTGCTGTTGTGTGTTTTATGTTTTGTCTATGACAGTTTTTATTATATTTTCAGCAAAACCCTTTGCCGTTAATTCTATATTTTCTATTTTGTAAATATCTCCCATATCATTGGCTGTTTCCATTAAAGCAAATTTTGGTGGCAGCATGAATGTTTTGTTAATGTTTAAAGCACTTATAAGCTGCTCGGCAATTATATCGCTTCCTGAATGACCTGATACTATTACCGAATACAAATATTTATCATAAAATTTTACTTTTCTGAAAAGCGCCGTTAAACGGTTTATTACTGCTGACATGTTAGCGCTGATTGAATCATTGTAATTAGGACAAAGCATTATTAAAATATCCGATTCTATAATGGCAGGATAAACTTCTTCCACCATTACTCCTCCGTAAAAACAATTTGTATACTTTGAAAAATGCTTGCATGCTTTATAAACACAACCTCTGCAGTCTTTTACTGAACCATTTTCTATATGTATTTCTTTTATTTCTACATTTTGATTTTTTAAATTTTCTTTAACCATCTGCCAAAGGGCTAATGTGTTCGAAGTTTTATAATTGCTTGCATGCAATGCAATTATTTTTGGTTTTTGAAATTGTTTTATTTTAAAATCAACAAGTGATTCAACTGTTTTTTTGAATTCATTAACGCACGCTTCATATAAATCCATATCATATTTTTTCGTATATGAGCTGAAGCCTTTTAATGAGCCCGTAGCTTCTAACAAAGGTCTTCCAATAAACAAACAACCTGCCATATTTGCATATAAAATAATCATGCGAGCAATATTTCTTGTGAAAAATTCGTTGCTTGAGTTAACAACTATGCTACCCACTGAACCTTCTAAGAAATTGCCCCCTCCAAGTTTTATTTTTTCTAACATTTTAAAAAGTTCTATGTTTATTCCTGTTTGGTTTAATTCAACAGCAAATAAAATTCGCTTGTTTTTTAAATCAATTATTTCATCGCTTGTTTTAATTATTTCAAAGTGGTAACTTTTCAAAGAATATTCAAGCATCATTTTTAACCTGTCAGATATTTCGCCTGGCAGCAAAACTGTCAATTTTTCCATGGAATCTCCTCTAAAAATTAACAAACTTTAACAGTTAATTTATTTATAATTTTTCATTAATTCGTCCAAAGTTCTATAAGTGTTTTCAAGTCTTTTATATAATTTTTCCGGCATATTGATTTTTTCTATTTCTATACCCATAGGAGTGTTTCTATTTTTTGTTCCCATGAAAACACCTCCCACATAATTTGAGCTATAATGAAATTTGCCTTCTAATGTATAAATAATTGATATGGCTCCTGATGATAGAGCTGGAGCTATATATGGTTTAAATCCTGTTTTTCTTACTTGTAAATTTGCTTCAACAGTTAACTTTGTAAGTTCTTTTGATAACTCATCATCATAATTTTCAATGCTATTTGCAATCACTAAATCATTGCCGTGAGGTCCAAATGCTCTTCCTTCAGTTAAATAGCTTGAAAATTTCTCTTCTTTTTTAGCATAATAAGCTGCTCTTGCATTCATTACACCAAGTCCATATCCTTTTATTTGTTCAGGTAAGAGTTTACCGCATGATTCTATCAAAGCTGTTTTGCACAGCAAATCAACTGGATCTGATACAACTGCAAAAATTCCCTTGAAGTTTTCTTCTCCAGCCATAATTGCATATTCTTTTAAGAGCTTAGCATTTTCTTCAAATTGAACCATTCTTACATCTATGCCCTCAACTCCCACAGGAGGCACACCTTTTGATGCACAAAACAAAAACATATCGCAATCGAACAATTCTTCTTTTGTTATGCCGTGCACTAAAGGAAGTTCATCAAACTCAAATGGAAGTGATGTTTGATTCATCTCATATTCATAACGCTTTATTTTATCTTCGCTTCTGTCAAATATACCAATTGAAGAAATTGAATTTCCTCCTAAAAGCTTTAAGCCCATTAATAGAGTGCTACCCACATCTCCTAATGCAAGTAAATGTACCTTTTTCTTATTTAAGTTTTCTGAACAAAAACATTCCTCATAATTTTCATATTCAGTATTAATAGCTTTAATTTTTCTGTTTTGGATTAGATTTAAAATTTTTTCTGAAATATCATCATTTGCTTCTATATCATTATTCAGTTTTAATAATTCAAGATTTTCTTCTTTAATAAACAAATCAGAAACATGGTTTATAACAAAGGCCCTTCTTGAATTTTCTTTATTAAGTTTAATAAGGAAGTAAAGCTCTTGACAACTGTCAAGAGCTTGCTGCGGTTCTGTTATTTTTTCATAATTATATTCATCATTTAAAGAAAATAAAAATTTATTTTTAAATTTATAATAAATCATTTAATTATCCTCTCAAGTTTAGCTAAATTTTCGATACTTACATCTAAATAGCTTGATGCTTCTATATTTAAATCATATGAAATATTTTTACCTAAAAACGGAAATCTCGGTGTTATTAATACTTCTCCCAGTCTTTTTACGGAAAGATTTTTTTCAAATAATTCCTGATATTCAGTTTCTAAAGCATTAAGTATTCTTTTTGTATTTTGAAGGCATACCATGGATAAATTATATATATCTTCATTTGAAGCACCACTTATAAATACAGGGGCAACATAAGGAAGTATTAAGTTAATAGATGGTATTAAATTAGTTTGTGTTTCTTCTCCAGAAGTAATGCCATCCCCACCTAAGAAAGGATACATTAAATTTTCATTAAACCACATTCTTAAGTTTGGTATGAAATATGCGCAGTCTATATCCCTTTCCTGCATTGCCATTAAATCTTTTCCTCTACCTGACATTATTCCCACTATTATTTTTTGTACTTTAATATCTTCAGATTTAACTAGTGGTTCAACTATTCTAATTCTATATCCTTTGTGCATTAAATCATCAACCAATATTACAGGTCGGTCAAATGATTTAATAGTTTTCATTTGGTTTTGTAATGGTGAATAAAAAGGATATTCAGTTATTTTAAAATGTCTTACATCTGATTCAAAAACTTTTTCTGTATGCAGCGACTTAGTAACTGTATTTGGAACTACCATACCTTTTAATATATTACCAAAAGGTACACACATGCTTTCTCCTAAAACTCTTGGTGTTTGTTCTTCATCAGTAACTTTATTTAATTCACAAACCTTCTGTATCAAAGTTTGATTTATCATATCATTGTCAAATGATAAAACTAAATTTCCTTTATAAAGTTTTGTCATTGCTTTTTGCAATAATTTTCTTGAAGTTACTATTGCTTCATGAACTTTTTTATTATTACTTAACGGTTCTTTTATAAAAGATTCAAGATTAAGTGTTAAACATATTGGAAATTTCATATCTACATGATAAACAGACATGTTTAATTTATTATCAACTAATTTTTCAAAACCTTGATGCTCTAAAGTTTCATAAACTACTTCCGAATTATTTTTTAGCATTGTATTAAAATATAAAGCATATGTGAAATCATTCTTTAAACAATGTGCTAATGTTTCTGTAAGTATTATTTGCTCAAGATTATCATAAACAGTTCCTGGACTAATATATATTCCATCTATTATAACAATTCGTCCTGATGTATGCTCTCTTAAATAATTTGCAATATATTCACTTTTAAATTCAGTAAATATTTCTGAAGAGCTAATATTATGAAAAGCTGCAAATCCTATCAGTTTATTAGAATTTTTACCATCTCTTATAACTACTAAGCTTATTTTTTTCGAAATTAACTTTTCACCAATATTTTCATATAAATTTGTATGCATGAAAATATAATGTCCGATTTCATCAACTATATTTTTACTTATGTCTTCTACTATTTCAACATTAAATGGTTTAGCTTTTAAAATACTTTTATATTGTGGTTCCCTTAAATACAGGTTTTTATCATATATAAAACTTTGAGCCATAGGATCAATTAAATTAGATATATCCCTATTGTTGTCTATATTATCCCTTATTTGAGTTGAACTTATATCTTCTAAATATACAGGTAGAGAAAGTTCAATAACTTGACCTTTAATTCTATTTTTAGAATCTTCAAATTTCTTATTTGAACTTACAGACGTATCTTGAACAACTCTTTTAAATACAACATGATTAAAACTGTGGATTGATGTTTTAGTCGGTCTTTGTTTGTAAGCAGACGCATTAATAATAACATCACTACCAACTACAATATAAACGCTTTTATCATTAAACATATTCCTTAAATTTATTAAATCATCATTATTAGTTAAATTTACAGGAATATCATCAGGGAATAAATACACATCGAGTTCATCTGCAATGGACATATTAATAATTTGTCTTCTTATTAAACGAGGTTGCACTCTTTTAGACCAAGAAAATTCATCAACAGCTAAATATACTTCAAAACCCATATTTCTTATTTCTGAAACAATACCTTTATGACTAAGTGAAAACGGGTCAAATGTCCCTGGGAAAAACGCTATGTTTTTATTTTCTTGTATATTAAATTCTCCATTATAAAAATTATAATCGCTAATAAACCTATAAATGTGATTAAATGATGAAGAATTGTTAAAGAAAAACAAATCTCCCAACTCTTTTTCGTTAATCAAAGTCAATAATTTTTTATTTACATATGAAAATACTTTATGTTTTTCATTTAAATCCAATATTTTTGAGCCAAATATATTTTGACCTATAACAAGAAATGAATCTTGTTTTACTTGAATATTATGATTTGCAAGACCACTTAAAACAATTCCAAGCATTTTTACTAATCTTTTTTCATATAAATCATCTAATTCACTAAATCTATTTTTATATTCAGGATAAAATTGAACCATTATACCAAATGTATTAATAGCTAATGAACTTGCTCTTTCATTAGAAGATTTGCATATATTATTTAAGTCTATTATAAATTCATCAAGTTCTTTAGGATGCAAATGCATTACAAATCTGCCTAAATATTCAGGTATATATTTTGCAAACTGAAGTTCATCTATTTCAAGACCTTTAATTAACTCAACTGCCAATTCATTTCTTTGGTCAATTGATAAAAGATGAGCTAATTTAAGCAAAGAGTTTCCTGCTTTATTTCTAACAGATTCTTTTGCTGTAACTTTTACTAAATTACATAAATGAGTAGCTGTTTGCAAAAGCGTCACTTCATTAGAATAAGAATCTTGAATATTATCCATAATATATTCAATACTTATGGTTTTTACATTCCAAGGAGTTGCAGCTTTTAAATTATTTAAAAATAAATCAGATGTCATATTTTTTTTACTTTTAATATATCTTCTATATTCATTTATAATATCGATGTTTATTTGTAAATTAACCGCTATTCTTTTTTTCAAAAAGTTAATACATATATTTTCTTCTTCATTAAAATTTTCTATATAATTAACTACATTATCCAATGATATGTTTATATCTTGCTTTTGTTTTACTACTCTATCTAAAAATTGTACTGACATAAGCCTTATTTCAACTTCTTGCTTATTTAAAGCTTTAATAGCATAATTTATAATAATTTCTGCATGGTGTGGTTCTAAAATTTTCATAGGAACGCTTAAAAGCGAATTTAATAAATTTAAAGTTGCTATATAATCATCTTGTTCTTCTCTGTAATAATTAATAAAAACATCTATAAATTTGTCCTTATCTTTGTAACAGCAATTTAAAATAACTGCATCAACAAATATTCTAAGAGAATACCCAATCCATTCTTTATGTTGATCTGTAATTTTGTGGTCAGGTTTTATATATAATCCTAAATATTTTTCCCACAGTTTTAAACTTGAAAACTCCTCATCTACTAACATACTTACATCAGTAGGAAGTTCTTTTTTATATTCAACATCAAAGGACACAATAATTCTGCCCATTAATTTTGCAGATTGACGCCTTATGTCACCTTCTCTGTTAATTAAAAGTTCATATAAAAAACTTAATGTATATAATTTTTGCTTTTGTGTTAAATATGCTGAATATTCTTCAAGAATATTTAAATAAGCTCTAATATTTTTCCAATCTTTCTCACTTCTTGCAGCTTCAATCATTGTAGTAAACATTACTTCATTATTTAATTTGCTCATTAAAGAAGTATTGTGTGTAATTGCCATATATTTATAATTTTCGATTACTTCGCTTAAATTAAGCATTGCATAATCTTTTTCATTTTTTTTAATAGGTTCCTCTGTAGTTAAATCAACATTTATACCTCTATATATTAAGTAATTTTCAAAATCTTTTAATTTTTCATAAACTCTAATATATCTTTTTTCCTTTTGCTCATCAACATTATCTAATTTTTTTAAAATAACTTGAAATGATTCCTGCAATGGATAAATGTACATTTGACTTTTAACTTCTTTATTTGAATTTTCGATATTTTTATTTTTAACACGAAAATCTGCATAAATTAATATCAGAGATTCTAAAGATAAAGTTTCTAACTCTAAATCCCATGTTGAATGGTTTACTGCTATGTGGGCTATATTTGGCATTTTATTTTTAGTAAACCATAAATCTGTATAATAATAATGTAAATATGCAACTCTGCTTTTTTCTTCTTCTTTGCAACCATATTTACCTATATCATGTCCTGCAGCGGCACCTGATACTAAACCTAAATCAACAGTCATTCCTAATTTATTTAGCTGCCTTGCAATATGCATTGCAACATAATGAACACCTGCAGTATGTGCTAATGTGTTATAACCATTAATTTCTCTATCAAGTCTCATTAGCTCATATACATAATTATTATTGAATGTATTTATAAATTTCAAATACTCTTCAGAGTTTGGAGTTGCACTCAATTCTTCTTTACTTAAAAAATTGAAATTGTTAAACTGATCAAATCCTTTATTTTTTTCTTCATAATTTAAAATTGCTCTTAATATTTCGAGATAAATTAATGAAGCATTTTCATATTTATAATTTAATTTTATTTTTACAGCACCAATAAAGGATTTGCTTAAAGTATATTGGAATATATATAACAACCAATCCTTTGGCTGTTCAGTAGTAACGGTATTTAATATTTCTATAGATAAATCTAATACATCTTTGCACATTATTTTTTTCTTACTTAATAATATTAAAAGATTATTAACAAATTTTCTGTTTATAATAAAAGATTGTATTTTTTCCTCAGACATGTTTATTTGTTTCAAAAACTCTTTTTTAGTTAATCTTTCAAGAATTTCTTTATGTAATTCGTTCAACATTAATCTATTGTTCATATTTTACCTCAACGAAAACAATTTTTAATAATTATATCATACCTTATAATTCACTGCAACAAAATCGTTATGCTTTAAATTACACAAACCACTTGAAAATACATAAAAAGTATTATATTATTATTATAATTAAAATATAATTTCGGAGGAAAACAATGTATCTTTTAACTTATAATTATGATGGCGCTTCATCCATAGGATTTTTAAACAAAAATGAAAATGGTGTAATACCTGCAGATGTAGTTTTTAATAAATTAAATAAATCAGTACCAATTGATATGATTGATTTAATAGAAACATTAAATATTTTAAGTGTAGAAAATCTAAAGGAAGCTGTAGAAATATGTGATAAAGAATCGATTGTTTTAGATAAAATTAGCATTATTGCTCCTATTCCATATCCAAAAAGAAATGTTATATGTTTAGGCAAAAATTATTTAGATCATATAAATGAAGTGAAAAGTTTAAAGAATGTAAACGCCGATGTTCCTACAAAACCAATTTATTTTTCGAAAATAGCATCCCCTGCAATAGGACAAAATGATTTAATAGACCCACACTATGTAAAAGAACTTGATTATGAAGTAGAACTTGCTATAATTATAGGGAAAAAATGTAAAGAAGTTAAAAAAGAAAATGCTGAAAACTATATTTTCGGATATACAATTGCTAATGACATATCTGCAAGAGATATTCAAACAGGCCATATACAGTGGTTTAAAGGAAAATCTTTTGATACATTCTGTCCTTTAGGACCTTATATTATTTTAAAGGATGATGTTGAATTTCCTCCAGCTCTTCAAATAAAAAGCTATGTTAACGGTGAGATAAGGCAAAATTCTAATACAAATAAATTAATATTTGATATACCTACTATCATAGAAGATTTGTCTTCTGGTACAACTTTATACCCAGGGGATATAATTTTAACAGGAACACCTGCAGGTGTAGGGGCAGGTTTTAATCCTCCTAACTATTTAAAAAGTGGCGATAAAATTGAATGCTATATTGAAAAAATAGGTACTTTAACAAACACTATTAAATAATATGATCCTTCGCTATCGCTCAGGATAACAAAATAATACTTTATACTAAAATGTACTTTAAATAAATTAAAGTACATTTTCTAATGATAAACATTCATTTTCTTTTATAACATTAAATAAAACCCTTAATTGCTCTATCTCAGCTTGAGCAAGATCCTTATTTTTATTTCTAATAAAAACATCAAGCTTTCTCATAGACGCATCAATTAAATCAATATCCCCTTGATTTATAAAATAAATCCAAAGTTTTCTTGTATCTTCCCATGTTATAATATATTGTACCATATCCATTTCTGCTTTATTCCAATTATCTATATAAATCTCATTGGATAAATAAATTAAATTTTCCCAATAATATGATGTGATTATTTCAATTGAAGTAAAGTGAAACCAACTCCATACTGAAATTAAAATTATTAAAATAATAAAAGTGATAACAACAATTCTCATATTCACCTCTTATAAAAAACAAATTCTTCATTTTCATCTACAAATCCATAAATTATTTCTTTAGGTTTTAAATTTTCAATTACAAGTGACTTTTGAAATTCTTCTTTATTTATATTAAATTTTTTAAAATTATCATACATTATCTTTCCATCCAATATAACTGCAACGGGAAGTCTTGTGCATGTTTTTCCTGCTTCAGCAGCAGGTGCAATTATACTTATTTCTCCATTTGTTTCCATTATTAAAAAGTCAATTTCTTCTATATTACAAAAGCCTTTTAATCTCATTTGACCTAATAAGTCATTTACGTTAATACGTAATTTGTTCATTTCTTTTATATTAAATTTGCCATGTTCAACTAAAATTGAAGGCCTACCACATAGAATTTTACGTGCTGTATTACTTTTTAAAGAGATATAAGATATTAAACTTTGTAAAAACATTATAGTTGCTGTAGCAATTAAGCCATGTAGCATAGGTGCACCTAAATCTTCCATTGGCATAACAGCAAGTTCTGCTAACATGAGGGATACTACTAAATCAAAAGGCTGAAGTTCCCCCAATTCTCCTTTTCCCATTATTCTCATTGAAAATAATAATACAGCATATAATATTAATGCTCTTATAACTACAATTATCATAAAAACACTCCCCTATTTAAGCAATCAATATTTATTTTTAACAAAACAAGAGAAATTATTCATAAAAAAAAGCACTCATTAAAGAGTACCTTTTAGTATTATTCCATTTAATTAAATATTTATTGCATTAATTATACAGCTTTATTAATTACATTTTTTAATTTAGCAAATATCATTCTACCTGCTGCAGTTTGCAATACGCTTGTTACTGTGACGCATACAGAATCTCCGATGCATTTTTTGCCACCTTCAATTACAATCATAGTACCATCATCTAAATATGCTAAACCTTGACCTGATTCCTTACCATCTTTTACAATTACAACATTCATTTCTTCTCCAGGAAGTACAACAGGCTTAACTGCATTAGCTAATTCATTAATATTTAAAACTTGAACACCTTGAAATTCTGCGACCTTATTTAAATTAAAGTCATTAGTTAAAACTTTTCCCCCAAGATCCTGTGCTAATTTTAAAAGTTTAACATCAACTTCTATATTATCGCCATAATCTTTTGTTTCAATTAAAACATCAATTATTTTCTCTTTTTGAAGCATGTTTAAAATATCTAAACCTCTTCTACCTCGGTTTCTTTTTAAACTGTCAGATGAATCTGCAATATGTCTTAATTCTTTAAGTACAAATTCTGGTATTATTAATGTACCTTCTATAAAACCAGTTCTGCATATATCTGCAATTCTACCGTCTATTATAACGCTTGTATCAAGAATTTTAGGAGATATGCGTGCGTTTTTTGTTTCATTTTCTGTTTTTGCTTTGCTTGGTAATTTCTTTAAATTGATTGATGGCCATGATATTTCATCTTTTTTCCTTGTAGCTACTTTTATTCCCAAATAACCAAATGTTAAATACATTAAAACTGAAATAATTGTACCTACATACTTTATATGAGTAAAAGGCTGACTTATTAAGAAAGCTATTACGAATCCAATAATTAGACCAGCTGAACCCAAAATGATATCACTTGTAGAAAATTTTAAAATTTCCTTTTCGAATGCACCGGCAAAATCGAGACTCACCTTTTTTAAAGTAGGATATAAAATAAATAATATAATTCCAAAAACCAAACCCAAACCGGCTATTACAAATGTATTTTGCAAATTAGAAAATGGAAGCAAATTCGTTTGATTTAAAACAACTCCTATAAATACACCTAAGGATGCACCTATAATTGTTATAATAGCTCGGGCTATTTTGTCTATCATATACTCACCTCCCTTACAGTATAACCCATTTATGTCATTTTATTAACTATTTTTTTTTTTTTTAATTTATTTTATTTTTTCTCAAAAATGTCAATATATTTATTATAATGATGTTTCATTAAAATAATCTTAAAAGATTATTTAATGAGCTGTTGTTCCATCACATATTATCTTTTCTAATATTTCTTCTACTCCAATGCCGTCTTTATTAGTAGTAAGGGCTATTTCAGATACAAGCATTTGCTTTGCATTTAAAAGCATTTTCTTTTCACCAGTTGACAAACCCTTTTGTCTGTCTCTAAATGTTAAATCTCTTACAACATGAGCTACTTCAAATATGTCTCCAGTCTTAATTTTCAACATATTATCCCTATATCTTTTGTTCCAATTAGAGTCATTAATTTCAGCGCTTTGTTTTAAAATATCAATAACTTCCTCAACTAAATTTTTATCAATAATATTTCTTAAACCCATATTATTAACATTGTCAACAGGTATCATAAGTTTCATTTCACCGATTGGCATTTTTAAAACATAATAATTTTTTATTTCTCCCAATATTTCTTTCGATTCCATGGATTCAATAACACCGGCTCCATGCATTGGGTATACTACTTTATCACCTAAATTAAACATTTTATCAACCTCCCTATAAACATAGTATACACCAATCACTTACAGTTGTCAAATCAGTTATTATACACTTTGGCGATATTTTTGTCAATACATTTTCCTATTTTCATAAAAAAACGTTTTTTATAAGGGTAAGTTAATAATAAAAGTGTCGAAAAACGACACTCTTATAAGTTTACTTAATTTTTTCAATCAATTGTTTACAAGCTTCTATAATGTTATTTTCAGTTAATCCATATTTTTCGAGAAGATCATTTGGTTTTCCTGATTCACCAAAAGTATCATTAACTCCTATTCTTTTAACTAATGTTGGGCATTCATCAGATAATACTTCTAAAACTGCGCTACCCAATCCTCCGATAATGCTATGTTCTTCTGCAGTTACAATTGCCTTTGTTTCTTTTGCTGCTTTTATAATAATTTCTTTGTCAATTGGTTTTATTGTGTGAATATTTATTACTCTAACAGAAATTCCTTCTTTAGATAATTCATCTGCAGCTTTTAGAGCCTTTTGTACCATTAGTCCTGTGGCAATTATAGTTACGTCATTACCATGTTTTAATTCAACACCTTTACCTATTTCAAATTTATAATTTTCATCATAAATATTTTCCACACCAGCTCTTCCTAATCTAATATATACTGGTCCAAAAAATTCTGCAGCTTTTATAACTGCCTGTTCAGCCTCTATACAATCAGCTGGATTTATAACAGTCATATTAGGGATACTTCTCATTAAACTAATATCTTCAATTGCTTGATGTGATGCTCCGTCTTCTCCAACAGTTAAACCTGCATGAGTAGCAGCTATTTTTACATTTAACCCAGGATATGCTACAGTGTTTCTTATTATTTCAAATGCTCTTCCTGCAGCAAACATTGCAAAAGAACTTGCAAAAGGAATTTTACCTGCAACAGCCATACCAGCTGCAGTTCCAATTAAATTTTGCTCTGCTATTCCAACATTAAAAAATCTTTCAGGACTTACTTTTTTGAATTCAGCAGTTTTTGTTGAGCCTGACAAATCCGCATCTAATACAACAACATTAGGATTTTCTTTTGCTAATTTTATTAATGCTTCACCGTAAGCTTCTCTTGTTGCCTTTGCCATTATTTGTCACCTCCAAATTCATCTATTTCTTTTAAAGCTGTATTATATTCTTCAACATTTGGTGCTTTACCATGCCATGAAGCTTTGTTTTCCATAAATGATACACATTTACCTTTAATAGTATCAGCTATAATTATTACTGGTTTATCTTTTATTAATTTTCTTGCTTCGAATGCTTTTCTTATTTGCTCTATGTCATGACCGCAAATTCTTATAACATGCCATCCAAAAGCCGTCCATTTTTCTTCAATTGGTTCTATATTCATTACATCTTCATTTTTACCATCAATTTGTAAACCGTTGTGATCTAAAATTGCAGTTACATTTGATAATCCATAATGACTTGCCAACATTGCAGCTTCCCAAATCATACCTTCTTGAGTTTCTCCATCACCTAAAAGAGCAAATACTCTATTTTCTTTTTTGTCTAATTTAAATGATAATGCTATTCCATTAGCTATGGAAAGTCCTTGACCTAAAGAACCTGTAGAAGCTTCTACTCCAGGTACCTTTTTCATATCTGGATGTCCTTGTAACTTTGAATTAATTTGTCTTAAAGTAGGAATTAAATTTTTATCCAAAAATCCTTTTTCCATTAGAGTAGAATATAAAACAGGTGCAGCGTGACCTTTTGATAATATAAAATAGTCCCTATTTTCATCCGTAGGATTTTTTATATTCATTTCTTCAAAATAAAGATATGTCATAATTTCAACTGCTGATAAAGATCCTCCTGGATGACCTGAATTAGCTTCATGAATCATGGACAATATGTTTTTTCTAACATTTTTAGCTATAAGTGATAATTCTTGATTATTCATTTTTCCTCCTATTATATTTTAGGTACAGTTTCCCAATCTTTTAAAAATTGTTCTATGCCTTTATCTGTTAACGGATGTCTCGTTAATTGTAAAATAACTTTATATGGTACAGTTGCTATATGGCATCCTATTCTTGCAGCCTGTGTTACATGCATTGGATGTCTAATGCTTGCAGCAATTATTTCAGTTTTAATATTAAAATTATGAAATATTTCAACTATTTCTTTTAATAAATCCATACCATTATTGCTTATATCATCTAATCTTCCAACAAAAGGACTTACATATGACGCACCAGCTTTTGCTGCTAATAACGCCTGACCTGCTGAAAAAATTAATGTTACATTTGTTTTTATTTTTTCTTTGTTTAATACTTTAACTGCTTTTAATCCTTCAGCTGTCATAGGTATTTTTATTACAATATTTTTATGTATTTTTGAAAGTTCTACTGCTTCTTTTATCATTCCCTCAGAATTTAAACTTATAACTTCTGCACTAATAGGACCATCAACAATTGATGTAATTTCTCTAACAACATCTTCAAAAAAACGTCCTTCTTTTGCTATTAAGGATGGATTTGTAGTAACACCACAAATAACTCCCATATCATTAGCTAACCTAATTTCATTAACATTTGCAGTATCAATAAATAATTTCATTTAAACCTCCAAAATAATGCTAAATTTAATTTTATTTAATTTCTTTAACAATATTTTTATTGCCAAAGATAACCTTTAACATAAAAACAGGCAAAACTACTTGTCTTGATATTCTGTTTGGTTCTTTCATTAATCTATAAAGCCATTCTAAACCTAATTTAATATATATTTCAGGTGCTCTTTTTACATTGCCAGCAAGAACATCTATAGTTCCGCCATTTCCTATAATAATATTAGCGTTTAAGCTATTTTTATTAAATTCTATCCATTGCTCCTGTTTTTTAGCACCAAAACCAACAAACAAAATATCAGGATTTAGTTCATTTATCTCATTTACAACTTTTTGTTCTTCTTCATGTCCACCTTGACTCAAGTGAGCTCCTTTAAAATAACCATGATGGCTTCCTACTATATTAATATTAGGATAATTCTCATGAACATTTTTCATAGCTGCTTCAGCTACACCTGGCTTTCCACCAACAGCATATAGTTTTAAATTATTTTTATTTGCTAAATTAAGCAAATTCATAGATAAATCAAATCCAGCTACTTTTTCTTTTAATGGATGATTTTTTATTTTAGATGCATATATTAATCCAATGCCATCAGGCACATTAATATCTGAATCGTTCATATATTTCAAAAATTCATCATCATTTTGACACATCATTATAATTTCTGTATTTGGTGTATAAATTATATATTTTTCTTTATTTTTTAATTTCTGTTCAGCAGTTTTTAAAACTTCGTCCATTGAAACATTATTAATTCTAACACCCATTATACTAACTTTATCCATAACAACCTCGTTATATATCTTTTAAAATATTGTAATTTACTTTTACAGAATTTCTTAAGCTTTTTACTTTTTCTGAAAGTTTTTGTTTTTCTACATTTTCATTTTCAAGTTTTTTAATTATTTCATTATAAAGATTATTTTCATCAATATTTTCTATGTTGCATTCAACATTCATATCCACAGATTCAACAAAATGATCAACTTTATGATCATATGAAACAGCTACAAATGGAACATTAGCAGATGCTGCAAATATTAATGAATGAAGCCTTACTCCAACTAATAAATTCATGTTTTTTATTATATAAAACGCTTCATTTGTTGAAAGTTTTTCTTTATAATAAACTGCATTTATACCCTTTTTATTTAATATTTCCTCTACCTCTTTTATTAAAGGTAAATCTTCATTATAATAAAATGGTATGAAATGACATTCTATATTATTTTTAATTAACATTTCTGCTACATTACTTATTTTTTCGCTTACATTTACATTATTCCAGTTTCTAAGTGAAAAACATACATTTTTTTTATTATTTTCTTTTTTATCTTCAACATATTCATCATCATTTGAACAAAAATTTATAACTGGATCCGATGATAAATATAATTTATTTTTATCAACGCCTAATTCTTCTAAGAAATTTTTAGATTGAATATCTCTAACAGTTATAAAGTCCACTTTTTTTAATGCTTTAACTGTTGCAGTTTTGCTTTTTTCATTTACTATTGGTCCTATTCCTTGACTAAGCATAATAACTTTATTTTTCATAAGTTTTGCAAGTTTTATTAAAAACAAATAATAATAAATACTTCTTTTACTTGTAACATCTTGCAATAAACTACCGCCGCCAAATATTAGAGCTTTTGATTTTTTTAAATGACTTATAATTGATAAAACATTATAACGGTCGATAGAATTTATATTATATTTTTTAGATGTTTCATTTTTATTGCTTGATAAAACTGTAATATTTTCACTGTCAACTATTTGAAAAAGTTGTTTTAGAACCATTTCAAGAATTGCTTCATCACCTAAATTACCGTAGCCATAATATCCAGCTAATAAAATTTTACTTCCTGAGTTCACTGCAATTTCTCCTGTATTTTAGTAAATATTTTAAAAATATAATTTAGCAGCAATATTAAAATACATCCTATAACAATACCAAAAATCAAAGCTATCATAGTTCTTGATAATGATAAATAAATAGGTGTTCTTAAGTGAGAAAATGTATTAATAACAGAAGAAGTACCAATAGCAGCAGCTAACATAAATATAAATGTGAAAAACTCTGACTTCTTATTTGCAGTGTATATAGCTGCAAATATTGCTGGAAATGCTATTAAAAATTCTTTTGTTCTTGGTCTTGCTAAAAGTACATTTTCTAAAAAGTTTCTAAATATCATCTCTAAATTAGAAGGTTGAATATCTGTTTCATGCCCAGTTCTTGCAATATAAATATACCCAATTATTCCGATAATGCCAGCTAATATAGCATAATAAATTTTTATATTATGATTTAATAAGGATTTTACAATATTAAACATATCTTTAAATTTATTTTTATCATCTTTAATCATAAAATAAACTAAATAAATTATTAAAAATATTCCAAAAGGAAGAATTTGTGCAAATTTAACTCCTCTAAATATATCCATTTCAAGAAAATATTTTACATCTGCAAGCATGGAATCTTCAAATATTGCTCCTGCTATGGAAATTGCAATGGTTACTGTTAAAATATATGCTGATTTAATCATCATCTGTATATTTGAATGTTTTTTATTTGAATTCAACACTTTTTTAATTTCAGTCATGAAAAATAAAATTGCAAGTCCCGAAAATACAACGGCTGCTAAAAATCCAAAACCTTTTTCAGCTAATCCTCTTGTAACTAATGGAATTAATGCAGCAGGTAGTGAAGCTAAATAAAGTAAATTAGCTCTTTTGTGTTTTATATTAAACATTTTTAAAAACAAAAATACAGCTGATAGTGTTATGCCAAATGCTAATATGGATAATCTTTTAGCTCCTATGTGGAATTCTTCAATGGGTACTGTTGCACCAATTTTTATACCATGTTGTTTTAGTCTTTGTGATAAGCTATTAAATGTTCTATCATATTCAGCTTCATCAGTTAAATATTTTGATGAGCCTTGTTCTTCAAAAAAAGGTTTAAAATATATTAATCTAATATTACGTTCAGTTATAGCTCTAAATATTGTATTTTCAATTTCTTCAGCACCTTCATAATTGTAATATTCATTTCTTTGTCTTACATAATCCCACATGGTAAAAGCTCTTACAGCATTGTAATTAGATTTTTCTACAAGCTTATTAATTCCTTCTTGTTCTAAATGCTCTCTTTGATTAGCGCTTTCAATTAAAACGGTAGCTATATTATTTTCTTTAACATAATTTAAAAAACTCTTTTCATTACCTGGAAATCCTAATACTTCTTTACCGCCCATTAAATAAACTCTTGGTGTCAAATTGTATTTTTTATTTGTAGAATCATAAGCATCAACTAGTTTCTCATTGTATGTAGGAAAATTAATAGGTCTTAAAATTACATCTAAACCTACTTGCTTTACTAAATTTATTTTTTCTTCATCATAACCAACACCTATGTTAAATAATCTAGTATCCACTATTTTTTTTGTTTCTGAAATTCCCTTACCATTAATATCAGTAATTCTTTCAGTATTACCGTAATAAAGATCTTCGCTTGTGCCATTTAAAATTATATAAAAATTATCATCAATTTTTAGTGTTTCGAAAAATTGATTATCATATCTTTCAGATAAACCTAAATTTATATATTCATAAAGAGATTTATCACTTGTTTCTATTATTGCATCTGTATTATCAATAGCTTTTTTATTTATTCTTTCTATAATTTCAGATGGATAATTTTTTTGCCAATCATAATTTTTAACAAGTTCTGAAACTATATCAGCTTTTAAAGGCTGACCATTTTCTATTAATCTTTTTATTGTTTCCTCAGGTATTGCAACTGAATAAGCTCCATATCCTTTAAATTTGTTAAGCCAATAGCTTAAATCTTTATCAGAACTTTCTGAAAACTTTGCCATTTCATCATAGTCAAGAACAAATTCAGCAGTCTTATATGCTTTTTCGTTATTTATCCTAAGATAAATAGTATTTATACCTACAAGAAATGTTAAACATATTAATAAAATAACAAATTTATCTATTTTATTTATCTTCATTTTTCTTTATGCTCTCCTCTTTTTAGTAAATAATTCTAAATATACTCTAAAAATACAATTAACAATATCATATTAATAATATAAAATCAATAACTAATCTACCATTTATTATTAATAGGTTACATAATAAAATTCAATGCACTACGTAAAAACATATAAATTTAAAGGACGAACATTAGGTCCGCCCTTTACGTTATTTCTTTAATACACATACAACCATTTTTACTAAATACTCTTTTATAAAAGGTAATTTAGCTAAATGTTTAAATAAATTTCTTAAAGGTTCTTCTTTATAATACTCTACTGTAAATTTGCTATTGTTTAATATTTTTTGATATCTTTTAATAGACATTTTATTAATGTATGAAAAATATTCTGTTCCATCATCCCTTTTATCTATTCTAAACTCAATTCTATCCTTACCATCCGGTAAGTTTTTTACTAATTCTTTATATGTATTAATGAGTGTTTTTTCGCTAAATAAAACATGTACCCATGGAATTCCAATTGCATCGCTTAAATGAGCTCCATATGGATGGTTGTATGGTGGAAAATTCAAATAAAGTTTTCCATCCTTTTTTAATACACGGAAACATTCTTCCAAAACTTTTTCTGGCTCATCAACATGTTCCATTGCATCATTCATAATAATTGTATCAAATGATTCATTTTCAAAAGGCATTACAGAAGCATCTGCACTAACAAATTTAAATTTATCATTTACATTATATTTTTTTGCTAAAGATTCTGCTTCGTTTTTATATTTGCTAAGAATTTCTATTCCTGTAATACTTTTTACATTTTGTGATGCATAAAAAACTGTTTTTCCACCTGCGCCACATCCTATATCTAATACATCTTTATTTTTAAACATTTCATCCATTGATGTATGTTTCAAATAAAATTTAATTGTATCTATTCCTTTTTCATACTGCCATTCTGAATAAGTCTTTTTGCCTTCATTATTTAAATTAAATGGATGAACTGGTAATTTAAAAAACTTATTTAATACCATACTAAAATTTGTCATATAATACCTCTAATCTTAAGTTAACATTTAAAATTTCACATTTTATTTATTATAACATATTTCATCATTAAAATACAAGAATTCATTGCATTCTTTGCTTTAAAATGATATATTTATTGAAGTTTTTAAACTTAATGGAGGATTTTATGGTTTTTTCAAGTTTAGTGTTTTTATATTTATTTTTGCCCATAAGTTTAATTTTTTATTTTATCTGCAAAAATAATACTTACAAAAATTTAGTACTTCTTTGTTTTTCTTTATTGTTTTATGCATGGGGACAACCATTTTATGTTCTTTTATTAGTAATAAGTACATTAATCAATTATTATTTAGCTATTTTAGTGGACAAATATAAAGAAAATTCAAAAAGCAAATTATTTTTATTTTTAGCTATATTTTTTGATTTAGGTCTTTTAGCATACTTTAAATATTATAATTTCTTTGTAGAAAATGTTAACCTACTTTTTTCAACTAACTTAGCTTTAAGTAAAGTTGGTCTTCCAATTGGTATTTCATTTTTTACATTTAAAATTATTACTTATGTAGTTGATGTTTATAAAAAAGAAGTACAAGTACAAAAAAGTTTTAATAAATTGCTACTTTATGTTTCCCTTTATCATCAAATAATGTCAGGCCCTATATCTAAGTATAAGGATATGGAAAATACTCTTGAAAATCGAGAAATTAATGCTTCGCAATTTAGCTACGGCATAAATCGTTTCATGGCAGGTTTGTTTAAAAAAGTTATGATTGCTAATTCAGTTGGTGCTGCTTCAACAGTTTTTCTTGAAAGCAATTTAAATGAAATTTCAATATTGGGCGCATGGTTAGGAATTATAATGTACACTCTACAAATTTATTTTGATTTTTCAGGTTATTCTGATATGGCAATCGGACTTGGTAAAATGTTTGGTTTTACTTATAAGGAAAACTTTAATTATCCATATATAGCAAAAAGTGCTCAAGATTTCTGGAGAAGATGGCATATTTCTTTAAGCCAGTTCTTTAGAGATTATGTTTATATACCTCTTGGTGGAAACAGAAAATATTATTTAAGAAATATTTTTATAGTTTGGATGCTTACAGGATTGTGGCATGGTGCAAGTTATAATTTCATTATGTGGGGATTGTATTACGGTATATTTTTACTTTTAGAAAAATATTTCTTAGGTAAAATATTAAATAAACTGCCTCTTTTCGTTAGCCACATTTATTTAATATTAGTTGTTATTATTGGATGGACATTTTTCTATTTCTTAGATATAAGTAAAGCATTTGACTTTATTAAAATATTATTTGGATTTACAGATAATCCACTATATGACGTTAAATTTGAAGTTGAATTTTACAACAATGTTATTTTGTTAGCAGTTGGAATTTTAGCATCAACTCCTATATTTAAAGTATTATTTGAAAAATTAGATGAGAAATTAAATAACAACAAAGCTATAAATATTTTGCACGGTCTTGTTAATGTAGCTATTTTAATCATTTGTACAATAATGTTGGTCGGGCAGACATTCACACCATTTTTGTACTTTAAATTTTAAGGAGATATGATATTATGGAAAATAAATTTAAATATAAAATTAATTTAATCTTAGTTCTTTTATCCATATTTATTATTTCTTCTTTAAATATGATTTCTCCAAAAGATCAAACAATATCGGAAGAAGAAAATAGAGCTTTAGCTAAAAAACCAGAATTTTCTTCCCAGTCATTATTTACCGGGAAATATATTAGAGATTTTGAAAGTTATTTTGCAGATCATTTTCTTTTTAGAGAATATTTAGTAAAATACAGCAAAAAAATCTCTACATTAAAAGGAATCAAAAGAAGTGAAGATGTTCATTTAGTTGAATTTGCTGGGCAAAACGTTGGAGGAGAAAATAACGGTGGCAATGAACAAGCTAACTCAAACGGAAATTTATTAATTTTAAATGATACTGTAATGGAATTATATAAATTTAATGAAAAAACAAGTAAGTCATATGCAGATATGATTAACAAATTACAAGAGCAACTGGGAAATAATACAAAAGTATATTCCATTCTTGCCCCATTACAAATTGAATTTTTAACTGAGGAAAAATATAAAAATTTATCAGATTCGCAAATAGATGCAATTAATTATGTAAAAAGCAATTTATCAGATAGAATAATTACTGTTGACGTTTATAACCCAATAAAAGAACATATCAATGAATATGTTTATTTTAGAACTGACCATCACTGGACTGCACTTGGTGCTTATTATGGTTACACGGGTTTTGCAAAAGTTGCAGGATTTGATGCAATATCACTTGATAAATATGAAAAAGAAGAAGCAAAAGGTTTTTTAGGTCATTTATCAACTGTTAATCCAACTGATGCTGTTACAAATAATCCTGATGATGTAATTTTTTATAACCCATTAGTTAAAAACAGCTTGAAAGTTCATTTTTATGATAAAGAAACTGGTGAAAAAAAATCCTATGAAGGTAAAGTTATAAGTAAATCATATGTTGATAAAGATCAGAAATATGGAATATTTATGGGTGGAGATTTCCCGCTTGGAATTATAAAAACTGATGTTAAAAATGAAAAGAAAATTATGGTAATAAAAGATTCATATGCAAATGCATTTTTACCATTTTTATTACCACACTACTCAGAAATTTATGTAGTTGACCCAAGACATTATAAAGAAAATATAATTGATCTTGTAAAAGAAAACAATATAGGAGAAATTTTAATATTAAATTATATTAAAACAACTAATTTCGATAGTTATATAAACAGTGTAGTGAATTTAATGAAATAAAAATATTGGTGCTAAATAATAAAAATTCTATTATTTAGCACTTTTTGTTGAAAAAATTGTCATTATAGTATAAAATTATTAGTATAAAACAAGGAGGCATGAAGTTGAGAAAAATATTAATTTTAGTAATTGTTTTTGCAGTTTTGCTGACTACAGCAATTTTTGCAGCCCCTGGAGATTCAACAGACCCAATTGTAGTTTTAAGTTATTTAGAACAACGCTTAAACAATTTAGTCAACTCTTATAAACTCGATACTATTGGAAGCACAATAAATTCAATGCAAACTAAAATAGACGATTTAGAAGATTCTGTAGCTTCCGGAGGAAATAATTCACCAAGCAGCAATGAATTTGCAATTGTAGAAATTAAAGCGGGACAAAAAATAATCTGTGAATCTGGAACTGAATTAATTTTAAGACAAGGCACTGCTTTTGTTATAGGCTCTGATTTAGGAGGCATATCTGACGTTACAAAAGGATCCGATATAAAAGATGGCAAACCAATTATTGCAAACCACTTTATGTTAGTACCAAGAAGCGACGGAAGAGGTGTTACTACAGCTGATTCTGCATTATTCATGGTTCGCGGAGCCCATGAAGTTAAATAATATTATAATATAACAGAGTTAAGCTTATTTGAGACTACTGGCAAAATCCTATCCTTGAAATTTTAATTTTGAAACATTAAAATACTGATTATATTTCAAGAAAGTTTAATTTAGGGTTTATCATTAATCTATCAGGGTCTAACTCTGTTTTTTTAAGCTTCATTATTAGGAAGTATTGATACTTTTATTAATTCAATTTGCCGTTTTCCCTTTGGCGCCAACATTTCGAAATAACCACTTTCCTTTTCTGATTTCTTTTACCTTTATGACTAAATCAAAATTCATGATATTTTATCCTCCACAAAATTACATATTGTCATTATTGGATTTTTTAATGCATCCCATTAAAGCAAGATATTGATCTAATACTAGCCGACTCACACGCGCTCCATAAAATGTAGCATCGTGTTCTGGATAATAAAGCTGATCATAGAATTCCTTGTTAAACAATACAATTACATATTCGCCAAAAGGTGTAATGACCAGCCCTCCATCATTTCTGCATCTATTCATGCTTCCGCTTTTAGATGCAACAGTTATCTGCTCATCCTCACTTGCAAAGCTGTCATCTCCAGACATATAGTACTGTGGAAATTCCTTTGTAAGCATGCTGTTGTAGTGTTGTTTTTTTAAAATTTCAATCATCTCTTCGCAAGCTTCAGGGCTGATGAGTGTTCTTTCATGAAGCATTGTAAACGCTCTGCCGTAGTCTCTTGGAGTTGTTGTTCCAAGCCTGTCGTATTTGTTGAAATCAATTTTGTTGTGAAGAATTGTATTTTCAAATCCCCACTTTTTTATGGTTTCATTTATATGGTCAAGACCGAGATAATCAATCATAATATTGGTTGCTATATTGTCGCTTACAATTATCATAAGAGTTGCAAAACTTCTCACATCCATTTCAATACCGAAACTTAGTGACTGCAAGACACCGCTGCCATCGATTTTATTTTCCTCAGTGTATACAAGTCTGTCATCCAAGCTTTTTATTCCGTCATGAACCTGCTGGAACAAGTCTATCAAAATAAACGTTTTGATAGTACTTGCTGTTTCAAAAGTTTCATCTGCGTCTATTTCAATTGTATTTCCTTTAAAATCATCGACATAAACGCTCATTTTCCCATTGTAGCTGACCAGTTCGGCTTTAATCCTTGCAGCCAATGACATTATTTCCATCGTATATTGCTCCTTTTTTATTCTTTTCCCTATAGAAACCTTATAATAAAAAGCAAGCCGCTTGTCTTCCATCAAAATTTTTCATTTCCGGTTCTTTTTCCTTGCATATATCTTTTGCATAAGGACAGCGTGTATGAAACCTGCAGCCAGACGGAGGATTCACAGGGCTTGGAATTTCTCCCTGAAGCAACTGTTTATTTTCTTTTCTCAGTGTAGGATCGGGTTTTGGAACTGCATCGATTAGAAATTTTGTGTACGGGTGCAAAGGATTTGTAAAAATATCTTCCGTATTTCCAATTTCACATACCTTACCCAAAAACATAACACAAACGCGATCCGAAATATACCTAACAACGCTTAAGTCATGACTTATGAACAAATATGTGAGTTTAAATTCGTCCTGCAAATCATGAAGCAGGTTTAAAATCTGCGACTGAATAGAAACGTCAAGTGCAGATACAGGTTCGTCGCATACTATAAGTTTTGGTTGAAGAGCTAAAGCTCTTGCAATTCCAATTCTCTGACGTTGCCCTCCGCTGAACTGATGCGGATAGCGGTTAATAAATTCTGGACGTATACCAACCTTTTTCATGAGCCCTTTAACCATTTCTTTTGTATCTTCTTTCGTTGCACATATCTTATGCGTCACAAGAGGTTCAGCTATGATGTTGTAGACATCCATACGCGGATTTATTGAAGCATAAGGATCTTGAAATATGATTTGCATTTTCTTTCGAAGTTCGCGCATATCATTACTTTTTAATTCATTGATGTTAACTCCTTCAAATTCCACATGTCCTTTAGTAGGTTCAAGCAACCTTATGAGGAGCCTGCCAAGCGTGCTTTTACCACAGCCTGATTCTCCTACCAATGCAAACGTCTCTCCTTCCATTATCTGAATGTTTACATTGGAGGTAGCGTGAACAACAGGTTTATTTTTTCTGAAGAAACTTCCGCCCGGTATATCAAATTCTTTTACTAAATCCACTGTTTTAACCATAACATTATTTTTTTGATTACTCATCTTCTTTCACCTCACTGTTTTCATGCAAGTAACACCTCACATAGTGTTCTTTAGACAGTTCGTCATCTGACTTGACCTTGTAAAGAAGAGGTTCCTGTTCAAAACATTTTGGCATGGCTTTTTCACATCTAGGACAAAAACGGCATCCTTTAGGAAGTCTTGTCAAATTTGGAACCATTCCTTTAATGTTGTACAAGCGTTGTTTTTCTGAAGTAATCTTAGGTATGGACCTCATAAGTCCTTCCGTGTATGGATGCCTTGTGTCTTTAAAAAGTTCGAAGGTGTTTGCCTGTTCCATTACTTTTCCTGCATACATTACATAGACATAGTCACAAACTTCTGCTACTACTCCTAAGTTATGTGTAATCATTAAAATGGATGTATTCCTGTCTTTTTGCAAATTTTTCATTAATGCTAATATCTGAGCTTCAATTGTAACATCAAGTGCAGTTGTGGGTTCATCAGCAATCATAAGTTCAGGATTGCAAACCATCGCCATACCTATCATGACTCTCTGTCGAAGCCCGCCTGATAGTTGATGAGGATATGAATAGTACCTTTTTTCAGGTTCAGAAATTCCTACAGCACGAAAAATATCAATTGCCTTTTGTTTCGCTTCTTTTTTGCTAATATCACGGTGATGAATAGTAATAGCTTCTGCAACCTGTTTACCTACAGTATAAACAGGGTTCAGTGCGGTCATAGGTTCCTGAAAAATCATGGAAATTTTATTTCCTCTGACATTACGCATTTGATCCTTTGAATATGATAAAAGATTTTTACCGTCAAGTTCAATTGTTCCGTTAACAATCTTTCCTGGTTTTTGAATGAGCTGCATTATGGACATGGCCGTCATGCTCTTTCCACAGCCAGATTCTCCTACAACACCTATAAATGAACTCTTAGGAACTTCAATGGATACACCATCTACTGCTGGAACTACTCCACTTTTTGTAAAAAAATGAGTTTTTAGCTTGCTGATTTTTAATAACTCTTCCATTAATACGCCCCTTTCCTATTCTTTCATATATGGGTCAATAGCGTCTCTCAAACCATCGCCTAAAAAGTTAAATGCAAGAACAATAATTAAAATTGCCAAACCAGGAGCTATAGCAATCCATGGTTCAGAAAACAACCACTGTTTTCCATTTACTACCATGAGGCCCCAGCTTGATGCAGGTGGCTGTGCTCCTATTCCCAAAAAACTCAAGCTTGATTCAGAAAGAATAGAGCTTGGTATGTTCATTGTAAAAAGCACAATCAATGACGGCAGACAATTTGGAAAAATATGCCTGAGCATTATGGTAGATTTTTTAACACCGATTGATCTTGCCGCTTCAACAAATTCTTTTTCTTTCAGTGACAATGTCTGGGAGCGTACTACGCGAGCTGTTCCTGCCCAACTGACAATACTTAAAGCAATGAATATATTTATAAGACTTGCACCTAAAGTATACATAACTACCATTGCCAGCAAAAGTGAAGGAAACGCAAGCATTATGTCAGCAAGTCTCATTATAACAAAATCTACCTTTTTCCCTAAATATCCTGCCATAAGCCCAAGAATTGTTCCAATTATCATTGAAATTGTTGTCGGAACAAGACCTATGACAAGTGATATCCTTGCGCCATAAATTATTCTTGAAAAGACATCTCTACCTAACTCGTCAGTTCCAAGCAAATGTTCAATACTTGGAACAGCACGCACATTTGTATAATCTTGTAAAGTAGGATCATGAGGTGCAACATATGGCGCAAATATAGCACAAAAACAAAATATTAAAATTACTATCAATGAAGATGCAGCCAACTTGTTATTTTTTATCATGTTTATTATTTTGTCGAAAGTACTTTCTGAATCAGCTATCTCAGCTTCAGCATCATCATTTATTTTTCTTAGCTCCTCGACTAATTCTTTTTCGTTTAATTTTTTTGTATCTTCCATATTATTACCTCTATTCCACTCTGATTCTTGGATCAATAACCGAGTAAAGTATGTCAGCTATTAAATTTCCTGCTATAATAAGCATTGTCGTAAACACAACAGTACCTTGTAAGAGCGGCATGTCTCTATTTTGAATCGCATTTACTGCCAGCCTCCCAACTCCAGGTATGCCAAAAACACTTTCAGTTATGACTGCACCAGAAAGAAGACTGGCAACTTGTATTGCCATCACTGTTACAACAGGTAGCATTGCATTTTTTAACGCATGTCCAACAACAACAACACTTTCTTTCAAACCTTTTGCTCTTGCCGTTCTCACAAAATCATTTTTCATAATCTCAAGCAGGCTTGAACGTGTAAGACGTGAAATTGTCCCTGAAGAACTCCATCCCAAAACTAATGCCGCCATAAGTAAGTGCTTCCATGTAGCATATCCTGAAACAGGAAGTAATTTTAATTTAAATGCAAGTACATATTGAAGCAGCAGTGCTGCCCAGAAAACAGGCATTGAAACACCTAAAAGCGAAAATGACATAAAAACTTTATCGATAAGTGTATTCTGTTTTATAGCCGAAACAATCCCTACAGGTATTCCTATGATCCAAGCAATCAATGCTGCAAATATGGAAAGCCTTAAAGTGTTAGGGAATGCACTTGTGATTAAATCAGTTACATTTCTGTTCAATTTATATGAAATTCCAAAATCACCATGCAGCGCATCAACTATATATCGGCCAAACCGAACCATTACAGGATCATCCAACCCCATTTTTTGCCTCATGCTTTCAATTAAAGCAGGTTTAATATGTTCTCTCATCATAAGCGTAATCGGATCGCCCGGCACGACATTTAAAAGCAGAAATATGATTAGCATTACACCTACCAACACAGGTATTGAAATCAAAATTCGCTTGACTATATATTTAAGCGTATTCATGTTCTATCCTCCATACTTTCATTTTTAACATTGTATAGAAATAAGAACCCCACCCAACGACGCAATCAAAGATTGCTGTTGGGTCCCGGGAACCTTGTTATATACATAATAAGATAAGCAAGGCAAAGGTACCTTACTTATCTTTATGTTTCTAATTTGTCGGTGCTTTTGAATTGTCAATAGACATTTTATAATACATATTTCCGGACCATCCGTTCCAAGAAACATAATAATTCTGTACTCTAGGGTTTACAACAAATATGTGTTGTTTAGAATAAAGAGGTATCCATGCTGCATCTTCTTGAATTATTTGTTTTTCCAGTTCTCTGTAAATCGCTATTCTTTCATTTTGATCATTCATTGCTCGCGCTTCAACAATTTTTTGAGATGCTTCTGCGTTTGAATAGTTGAATGAACGTTTTACTGTATTCTGAGGTGCGAAGAATGTATAGAAGAAATTATCCGGGTCGTTGAAGTCTGCCGACCAACTTGTAGTGTAAGCTCCCAATAATCCTTCTGCTCTGGTTGCGTACCATGCAGCTTCATCCATTTGTACAATGTTTGCAGTGATACCGACTTTAGCTAGCATAGCCTGAACCATTTCGTTAACCTGCAATGTTTGAGGACTGTCTGTAATCATGGTAATATCCATCTCAAATCCATTTGGATATCCAGCTTCTAAAAGCAATGCTTTAGCTGCATCTACATCATATTTTATTTCTAAAAGATCCGGATTATTTCCGATGAGACCTGGAGGCATTATACCGCTTTGAACTGTTCCTCTTCCATCATAAAGGGTATTTAACATCTGGTGTCTATCAATTGCCATCTGCATTGCCTTTCTTACACGAACATCATCGAAAGGTTTTATTTTTTCGTTAAGTGCGTAATAATAAATGCCTACGCGGTTTCCAATCTTGAGCCAATCTTTGTATTTTTCGCTTTCAGCAAAATATGAAATTTGTGAAGGCGCATTGTCGCAATCAAATTCATCTATTTCACCGTTTTCAAACATCATTCTTTGTGTATCTGCATCCTGCACTGTTTTCCAGTTGATTGCATCAAGTTTTGCCCTGCCTTGCCAATAATCGTCAAATGCATCAACTTGGGTTTCGCTGTTTAAATCCCATTTTGTAAGCTTAAAAGGTCCTGTTCCGCAAGTAGCTTCTGGTGTTAAACCAAACTGGTCACCTGCAGCTTCTGTAAACTTACGATTGTAAATAGATACGCCAGGTGTAGCAATATTAGCCAAGAAAGGTGCAAATGGAGTTTCTAATGTCATTTCAATAGTGTAATCATCTGTGACTTTCAATCCTTCTAAGGTAGTTGCTTTTCCTTCCATCATAGCTGTAGCTCCTTTGATGGCTGTGATGAAGTCTTGATTGAGTGCTTCTGTTTCTGGTTTGAGCATTCTTTCAAAGGTAAATACCACATCATCAGCTTTAAACTCTTCGCCATTATGGAATTTAACTCCTTTTCTTAAATGGAATGTATACATAAGTCCATCTTCAGAAACATCCCATCTTTCTGCTAGTCCAGGTGTTAAAACTGAACTTCCGTCTGTATTGGTCGATGCCTCAACCAATCTTTCATAAATATTCAAAGGAACAGTGTAATAGTCTGTCGTTTTTTGAGCATCGCAAGTATTTTGTTCATCGCTCATAACTAATTTTAAAACGTTATCCCCTGCTGAAGATGATTGTGTAGATGGTGATTCTGCTGTGCTTTTTGTTCCTCCGCAGCCTGTCAATACCATTGAAGTTATCATGACAAGCGATAGCAGAAATGATAATTGTTTTCTCATAATTTTTTATCCCTTTCTTTTAATATTTTCCTTATTTACTATTATATATGTTATGTAATTTTAAAATAGTCGAAATATAAAATAAAATATTTAATATATTTATTACTTTTTGTTTATATAGTACACAAAACTTAGCCAACAAAATAAGAATCCCCTCCCGAAGTGACCTTCAGCCGGGTAAATAATAATTTACAATTCATATAAATTATGGTAAAATTAGTATAATTAAATATTATATAAATTCTGCGAAATTGTCTTCCTAAAGCAAAGCAATGGAATTCAATTCATTAGGGTATAAGTGGAAACGCTTATGCCTCCCATTGGAAAGTAGAATTAATGAGTGGTTTTTATTACTTACATTTGTTAATGACATCTTCCAATGGAAGATGTTTTTTATTTTAAAAATATTATACTAAGGAGGAAATATGTTTAAAAAAGAGAAAAAATTTTCACGAATCAGCTTATCAATTGTATTTGTCATTGTATTTATTATGATGTTTTCAATATTAGCTTATGCTGATACTTCATTAACATCAAATTCAGAAAGTGATTGGGTAACAAAAGGATGGTCCAGAATACATGAAAACGATACATTTGACCATGAAAAAAATTTGCTTAGAGGTGAATTGGTTGCATTAATTAATTCATTATT
>DIVM01000252.1 GCA_002435835.1 Firmicutes bacterium UBA6132 | reverse complement strand
GTAAGACGTCGCCGGATAAATAAAATACAGTTGAAATAGACTGTATTTTTATTTGTAAAATTAAGGCCCTATGGTCAAGCGGTTAAGACACCGCCCTTTCACGGCGATAACCCGGGTTCGATTCCCGGTAGGGTCATTAAGTAAAGGGGACACACCTCTATCTATTCCAGCCATTTATTAAATTTAATATGATCCATTAGCTCAGCAGGTAGAGCACTTGACTTTTAATCAAGGTGTCCGGCGTTCGAATCGCCGATGGATCACCAAAATGCCTTAATGTCGGGGCGTAGCGCAGTTTGGTAGCGCATCTGGTTTGGGACCAGAGGGTCGCAGGTTCAAATCCTGCCGCCCCGACCAAAAAATATATAACAAAATGAGATAAGTTTTATAACTTATCTCATTTTGCTATATATTTATATTCTTTATATATAGTAAAAATTATGTTATAGTAAATTATAGATTAATAAGTTAATTAATTAAGATTTTATTTTATAAGGAGATAATTTAAAGATGAAAGTAGTTGCATTTAATGGAAGTCCAAGAAAACAGGGAAATACATATGAAGCTTTAAAGTTAGTAGCTAATGAATTAGAATTTCAAGGTATAGAAGTTGAAATAGTTCATATTGGCAATAAAGATATACAAAGTTGTACTTCATGCAATTCATGTTTTAAAAATAGAAATGAAGCATGTATAATTAATGATGAAGTAAACGAGTGGATTCAAAAAATGAAAAATGCTGATGGAATTATATTAGGGTCACCTGTCCATTTTTCTGCGATGAGCGCTAAAATGAAAACTTTTTTGGACAGAGCCTTTTTTGTAGGTGATGCTAACAAATCTTTATTTAGGCATAAAGTTGGAGCATCAGTTGTTGCAGTAAGGCGTGCTGGGGGAGTTCCTGTTTTTAATCAATTAAATAATTATCTACAATATGCAGAAATGTTTCTTCCAAGTTCTAACTATTGGAACGTTATTTATGGTTTAAAGCTTGGGCAAGCGTTGGAAGATGAAGAAGGTATGCAGATAATGAGAGTGCTTGGTAAAAACATGGCATATCTTATGAAATTAATTGAATTTGGAAAAGAAAGTATTGAAACTCCAGAATTTGAAAGAAAAATATATACAAATTTAGTTAAATAGAAAAGTTTAAAAGTATAGTTATTATTATACAGATGTGTTTTATATACGTACAATTTTGGATAAATGTTTAATAATTATAAAAAAACTTTAATAAAATTAAATTAATCTTGACAAAAATAGTTTAATATTATAATATAAATGAAACAAATATTAAATGCTATGACTAAGAATAAGTAAGAAATTTTAATTCCTCAAAGAAAGTTACCGGTTGATGAGAGGTGCGTGGAATGTTTTATCTGAATTCATCTTAAGAGCTGCCCTTTGAACATATTTCTAAATAGAGGGTGCCGGTGTGACATTCGTTAAAAATGTTAAGTATTAATATACATTTAATACTTATTGAGATTAATAGTGTGAGCTGTTAATAAACTTAGGTGGTAACACGGTTATAATCGTCCTTTGAAATTTCAAAGGGCGTTTTTTTATGTCAAAATTAGTTTATAGTATTGTAAAATTAATTTAAAGTTTGATAGGAGGGATTATTAATTATAAGCAATAAAATATTGGATTTGATTTCTAAAAAAGGATTTATAAATTAAAGTAAGAAGAAATTATTACTTTATAAACGCATTAATAATTTTAATTAAAATGGATTAATAGAAAATTACAAGGAGGACGGATTATGAATATACCATTTATTATTGTTATGAGTTACATTATTATTTTATTTGGAGTATCATGGTATTCTACAAAATTAGCTAAAAAGGGTAAAGGGTCTGAAGGCTTTTTATTAGCTAATAGAGGAATGCCATCTGTTATAATAGCAGTTATGATAGCTGGTTTAGCAGTTGGGGGAGCATCAACAGTGGGGGTTGCTGAAAGTGCTTATACAAAAGGTATATCAGCAGGAATGTATAATGCAGCTTGGGCTGCTGGTGCGGTATTAGCTGGATTAATAACAGTTAAAAAATTTAGAAACATGAATATTACTACTGTTCCAGAATTATTAGGTAAAAGCTATGGTAAAACAGGAAAATTGCTTGGTGTAATAGGTCAGTTAGTAATTCAAATAACTGTAACATCTTTACAATATGTGGCTGGAGCATCAATTTTGACTGCATTACTTCCTGATATATTTACATTTAGTTCTGGTATGCTTACTACAGCTGTTGTATTTGTAGGAATCACTTTGATAGGTGGTTTCTGGGCAGCGGGATTAAGCAATATTATAAATGTAATAGTTATATATATTGGCCTTATTGCTGGCGCGATTGCTGCTATAGGTAATGCAGGTGGAATGGCGCAAATAGTTACTTCCTTAGAAAGTACAAATAGTAATCATTGGTTTAATCCTGTTTCAGGTGTTGGTACAGCAATGGTTTTAGCATGGTTTGTTGTTATGATGACACAAACTTTATCAAATCAAGCACCAGTACAAATTGCATTTGCAGCTAAAGATGGTAAAACTGCTAAAAATGGTTTTATTTTAGGAGGATTAATTATACTCCCAGTTGGATTTATTGCAGCATTATATGGTATAATTGCTGCGGTTCAGTTTCCAGGACTTGAAAATGCAACTTTAGCATTACCTAAAGTTGTTATGGGACTTAATCCATATATAGCTGGTCTTACACTTTCAGGATTATGGGCAGCTGATGTTTCAACAGCTATAGGCCTTCTTTTAGGAAGTGCTACTTTAGTAGTAAATGATATATTCAAAGTATATACAAAAACGGAAATGAGTGAAAAACAAGAATTGATGTTATCAAGAATTGTAGTTTTAGTAATTAGTATTTTTACTTATATACTTGCAAGTTCAGCTAAAGGTATAATTAGTACTTTGCTTATAGGATTATCTTTAACAACAGCTTATACAATTATAGTTTTGTTTACAATGTATGCACCAAAACTTTGTAAGAAAAGTGCAGCAGCAATTACTTTAGGTGTAGGAATTTTAATTCTTGTATTATGGATATTAGTACCAGCTACTCATATTGTTTCACATCCTATATACTTAGAATGGCCAATATGTTTGATAACTTTCTTATTAGTAAGTGTATTTGATAAAAATCAAGCTAATATATCAGAAGAAAGTAGTGGTTTAAACTGATAAAGATTATTTTTAGCTTTTGTTTTTATAGAGTAATTAGACAATAGAAATTAATAATAATAGCAGCCCCTAATAGAAAGTTTTTATAAGAGGCTGCTTTCTTTTTATTTTTTATTAAGACATAGCCAAAATCCGAGATAGTGATAATAATTTTTTTATTGTAATAATTTAACTAAATAAACTTAGCCTTATTTATAGTTTAATAGGAACATTTTTTGTTATTAAACGGATGATTACTAACGTTATTGCAATAATTCCTAATGAAACAATGGTTGGAATTATATTTCCTTGAATTACTAATGTATTGTTTGAATTTAGAAAATTAATATTATTAGAAAAGATTCCATTTATGCTATTTTCCCAAACTACAGTATGGATTGAAAATAATATAAGGGACAATGCAATAAATCCAAGTCCAATAATCCAATTAAAACGATAGTATCCTAAATTGATTAACCACCCTATTATATAACTAACAAAAATATTGATGCTGTAAGTGAAAACTATTATAAACCAATAGATAATATTTGGGGATTCACTATATAATGTAATATTAAAAAATTGGTAAATAAAATATTCTATAATAGAGAATCCAATAAAAATTAAAGGTAACGTAACAGATAATCCTAATGATGAAATAACTGTACCAATGAAATAATGCTTTCTTGTTATACCGCGCTTTAATAAGAATGGTAGAAATGTAGCTCCAGACATTATACCTGTAACAAACATATAAATAACAGAAGCACCAGCAGTAAACTGTATTAGATTTCCTGTTATCATTAATTCTAATTCTATAAATGCTGATACAGTATTTAGCCCAATATAAACTATTGTTATTATCCCAATGAACCATGCGGACCATGTAAGTTGTTCTATAAACATGTATTTAGATATTTTTGATATTATTGAATTTTTCTCCATTATTTTTCAACCTCCTCGGTCATATGAATAAATAAATCTTGAAGAGAAACAGGGTTAACCATAATTCCTTTGCTAATAGCTTCTCTATCAAACGCTTCTGTTCTTTCTTCAAATAACATCACTGTTTTCGTATTTCCTAACTGCTGTTCATTGAGTATTTTTTTGCCTTTTATAAATGCATCTATAACATCTGTTTGTCCTGTAATATTTATTCCTTTTGAAGTTAAAGTTTCATATTCTTCATGGAGCAGTAATCGTCCATTGTGAAGCATCAATATTTCATCAAATAAATAATCCATTTCAGAAACAAGATGAGTTGATAAAATAAATATACGTGGATGATTTGATTGATCTCTTAGCAATTCTTCATAAAATTTCACTCTTGTTGGTGCATCCATTCCTAAATACGTTTCATCAAATATTGTGATGGGGCTTCGGCTTGCTAAACCCATTGTAACTTCTAAAGCTGATTGCATCCCTTTTGAAAGTTTATTTACTGGTTTATTTAATGGAAGTTTAAAAAGTTCTACTAAATGCTGTGCATATTTTTCATCATAATTTGGACGATACATTTTAACATATTTAAGCATGGCTTTAACTTTTGTAGTATCTTCTTTATAGGTTGCTTCATAATGAAAAGCAATGTTTTTCATGATTTCAGCATTTTCATAGGGTTCTTCACCTAAAATTTTAATATTTCCTTCTGATACTTTTCTAAATGAAGATAAAACAGATAAAAGTGAAGTTTTTCCAGCACCATTTCTTCCAAGTA
Source organism: Firmicutes bacterium UBA6132 (assembly GCA_002435835.1). Next base: position 19,479 of record DIVM01000252.1, on the reverse strand, counting down.
ATCCATATATTTTCCCATTATCAAGGTTAAATGATATATTTTTTAATGCTTCAAATTTTTTGTATTTTAATGATAAATTATTAACTTCAACAAAAGCCATTTAATTCACTCCTTTTGATTTTTTTAAAATTTCTACTATTTCATTTAACGTTATTCCTAACTTTGTTGCTTCTTGGACTAAAGGAAGCACATATTCATCTTTAAATGCTTCTTTTCTTTTTTCCATTAGTTGATTTTTGGCTCCTTCAGCGACAAACATTCCTATACCACGTTTTTTATATAAAATACCTTCTTCTACTAATTGATTTACACCTTTAGTAACTGTTGCATGATTTATTTTATAAAAATTTACTAATTGGTTTGTTGAAGGCGCTTGTTCTCCTTCTTTTAGCTGATCTTTAACAATTTGATCTTCAATAATTTCTCTAACTTGTAAAAAAATAGGCTTATTATTATCAAAGCTTTTATTCAAAAGCAAACACTCCTTTATATCTTAATTATTTTTATTTTTGGTTTAACGGTTATATACTTGTGTGTATAACTATATTACTTGTATTATAATATGTCAATAAAAATTTTTTATTACTAAATAATTTTTAAATTGGTATAATACTATAAATTAAAATAATAGTATATAAATATTTAGTAAGTAAGGTTATATGAAATTTGAAATTAGAAAACCGAGCTTAAAGAAGAGAATTGCTCAAAGAACAAGTTTGAAAAAAGACAAATTAATCATCGAGCAAAATTAAAAATGCCAAGAGGATATGAATGGATTTGTGATCCTAATAAATATATGTACAATAAAATTATAAAAAAATGATGTATTTAAATTGATTAAAAGATTATTTATATTTTAGAAACTAAATCATAAAAAATAGCTTTCTATTTTCATAGAAAGCTATTTAGAAAATTATATATTATCTAACAAACAATTGAGTCCAATAAGGAGTACCATTTGATATTGTATATCCTACTCCAATAAAAGAGAAATTATTAGAGAGTATATTTGCTCTGTGTCCAGGTGATTTCATCCAAGCACTTACTACTTCTTCAGGTGTATCTTGACCATACGCTATATTTTCTCCCCATGAAGACCAATTAATTCCGAATTGTCTTAACATGTTTCCGGCATTACCGTAAGTCGGTGATTCGTGAGCAAAATATTTGTTAGCTGACATATCCTGTGATTTTGTTCTTGCAATATCCGACATTGTTCTGTCTAAATAAAGAGCGGTTAATCCATTTTTTTCTCTTTCAACATTAACAAGCTGAACTACTTGCTCTTCATAAGAAGTATTTTCTGGTGGTGCAATATCTAATTCAACTGAAGCAAATGCAGTTGAACCTGATAATGCGAAAATTGCTGATAATAAAAATGTCGTAATTCTTTTTCTCATCATCATTTCTCCTTTTAAATTAGTTTTTTTGAAATGTTACATTTTAAATTTTTTTGTGCAAAGTATTGAAATAAAGAAAACAAATTTCTTATTTCATATATATTATTGCTTTAATTGAACATTATATAATGCTAAATTGTTTGGTTAATTGTTATATATGACATGATTATAACACTATTGCGAAAGAAAATTATAATTAGTATGTTAAGGTATTTGAAAACTGAGATGGAATATATAGTTATTCGATTTTCAATGTTTTTTACTTGTACGAATAAAAAAAGCTCTGAATATTTTAATTATCAGAGCTTTTAAAATTTAAATTTATTTAAATTTTAATTGTTATTTATAATGATTTTGTTTTCTATTGAATATGGTTCAATTAAATTTAAAACTCTATTGAAAAAACTTAAAGGTACAAAAGTTCTATCGCTAATTATTTTAGGGGCTTCTTCTAATATTAATGAACTATTTTTAGAGTTAGAATAGATATTTTCTCCAATTTTAAAAGAAATATCATTTCCTATTTGCACACTTCTTTCATTGTTGTTCCATGAAACATTAAAACCTAATGCTTCTGAAATAGCTCTTACAGGTACCATAGTTATACCATTTTCATTAACATAAGATGTTTTATTTTCAAGTTCTAAACCATTAACTATTATATTTAAAATTGAGTCATCTTCTTGTTGGGATATAACTATTATTTTGTTCGGAGTTGTTTGTGCTGGAATACTCTTTGTGGTAAAATCATATAAAACAATTAGTTTTCTATTTGATAAGGCAATTTGCAACTCTGAAACTGTTGGTGCTTTTATCCAGTTCATAACTGTACCATTTTCCCACACTATTTCAGTATCTTCAGAAATATTAAGTTTTAACGATTGATCTTTACTAAGTAAATCTGAATCAAATTTATCAGCCTTAATGAATTCATCTTTTAAAACAGGAGCTACAATATCAATTGAATATTGTGGTGGATATATTAAAATCATAGGTTTTCCCGATTCATAATATCCTGTTATTTCTGATCCCACTTCAATTTCTAAATTATTCATATAATAAGTATTTTCAGATAGAATAAAATTTGCAGGTGATCCATCTTTACTTTCTAAATAAACTTTTATTAATCCATCGTTTTTGTCTTCAAGCTCTTTAACTATACCTGTAAATGAAAAATAAAATGGTTGTGGATTAATTTCGTTTACTGTTTCATAAGCTAAAGTAGGTACATTTGAAAAAATTATGACCATCAATAAAATCATGGATGTAATTTTTTTGTAAAATTTCATGTTTCCCTCCTAAAAATTTATATATTATTTACTTTATAACTATTAGACGTATTATATAGTAAAAAGTTCCATAAGTTAAAAATTTTTACTTATGATGATTTATCATAATATATATTATAAAAGATATTTTGTAGCTGCTTAATAAAGGTTTATACGGGTATAATAAATGTTATATTATTTTACTAAAGGAGCATTAATTGGAAATGGATAATAAAATACCTAAAATAGATATAGAAAATTATAAAAAACCTTCGGAAAATGAAATAAAAGAAAGTCTAACAAAAAAACAATATGATGTAACTCAAAAAAATCATACAGAACGCCCTTTTGAAAATGAGTATTATAATAATACAAAAAAAGGCATATATGTTGATATAGTAACTAAAATGCCATTGTTTATTTCTGTTGATAAATTTGATTCAGGATGTGGTTGGCCATCATTTACTAAACCAATAGATAAAAATGTAATAGTATATAAAAGGGATAAAACATTTGGAATGGAAAGAACTGAGGTAAGAAGCAAAAATGCAGATTCACATTTAGGTCATGTTTTTAATGATGGTCCTGTTGAAGAAGGCGGTTTAAGATATTGCATAAATAGCGCTTCATTAGAGTTCATTCCTTTATCTGAAATGGAAAAAAGGGGATATAAAGAATTTATAGAATTAATTAAATAATTTAATTTACCTAAATCGGAAAAATATTTTCCGGGAAATAATATTTTTAAAAAAATGAATAAGAGAGGAAAGAACATATGAGTTCAGTTATGTTTATTGGTCATGGTTCACCATTAAATGCCATAGAAAAAAATGAATATTCAAGAGTATGGAAGGAAATATCAAATTCTATCCCAAAGCCAGATGCAATTTTATGTATATCAGCTCATTGGGTTACAAATAAAACTAAAGAACATTTCGCACCGCTTTTATATATACTTGGTGCTGTAAATGAAAATGATAATTTGAAAGTATATAATAATTCATGTATGGCAGGAAGTTTGTCCATGACTTCTTTTTGTTTTTACAGAATAATTTAATATGAAAGGATATTTTATGGAAAAAACTTTAGTACTTATAAAACCTGATGCAATAGAAAGAAAATTAATTGGGGAAATCATAAGAATTTATGAGAAAAAAGGGCTTAATATTACAGCATTAAAATTAGTTATGCCAACGGTAAATATGGCAGAACAACATTATGTAGAACATATGGATAAACCGTTTTTTGCTGAGTTAATAAATTTTATTACAAGAAGTATAGTATGTGCAATGATTATAGAAGGTAAAGATGTAATAGAAACTGTTAGAAAAATTAATGGTGCAACGGATCCTTTAAAGGCTGAAGAAGGTACCATTAGACGACTATTTGCAACATCAAAATCAGAAAACAGTGTACATTCATCCGATAGCAAAGAAAGCGCAGAAAGGGAAATTAAAATTTGGTTTCCTGAATTAGTATAATAATATGATTGCCACCCCAAAAGAAATACTTGCACCAGCATTCTGCGAATGTTGCGTAATCATAAAGTATAAAAAATAGAAACCTTTTTAAATTTAAAAGCAGTTTCTATTTTTTTATTTAAATAAATTAATTTAAAGATTACTATTATTTGTTTCTAAAAACAGCCGATATAATAAGTAAACGGTTGTGATTTTTTTGATTGTATAGCATAAATATATTAAACACAAATCTATAAATTGATTATAAAGGGGGATTGATTTATGAAAAAAATGAATGCTTTTGTATTAGCATTAGTTTTTTGCTTATTGCTAATAGCGTTTAAATTAAATAATACAGTTGAATTTCTAAATATTGATTCGCAGAATATAGAAATTATAAATAAAGTAAAGGTAGTTCAAGTAGAAGTTGACGGTCGTAATGGGGTAATGAAAATAGAGGTGAAAGCAACACCTAACAGAATTGAAGAAATAAATATTATTGAACATAGGGAAACTACGGGTGTAACTGATTTAGCATTAGAGGAAATGCCTAATAGAATTAAATTAGAACAATCAATAAAAGTTGATATAGTGTCTGGTTCCACAATTACATGTAATGCAATAATATTAGGAGTAGAAAATGCTTTAATAGATATGGGTTATGATTTATCAAAATTTGATAATACAATAAAACGCGAACTTATAGAAAGTCCTACCGAATCAACTGATATAATAATAATTGGTGCAGGTTTAAGCGGCCTTATGTCGGGGATTGAATTAACTAAAAATTATCCTGATATTAATTTCATAATCCTTGAACAACTTCCTTTCATGGGAGGATCTTTATCCTTGACTGGTGGGTCTATGTTTGCTTTAAATTCTAAATATCATGTTGAACAAGCAAAAGTATCTACAGTTAATGATGTTGTAGAATATTTTAAATCAAGTTCTAAACAAAATTTAAATGAAAATTTAATAAGAAATGTATTTGCTATTTCAGGGGAAACTTTTGATTGGATTGCAGATATGGGTAATGATTTTGAAAAGGAATTAGTTCCTTCAACAATACATTCTGACAAATTATATGTTGGATGGACTGAAGGAAGAACTTCTGGTGGTGGAGCACGAATATATCATACAATAAGTAAATATATATATAATTTAAAAATGGATGTAAGGCTTGATTCAAAGGTAACTGAATTAATTATAGAAAATGGTGCAGTTGTTGGTGTTAAGGTAGAAGATAATGAAAAGAAATATGATATTATGGGTAAAGCTGTTTTATTACAAACAGGTGGTTTCGGAAATAGTAGGGAAATGATGAAAAAATATGCTTTAAAGTATTCAAAAGGTGTTAAAGATGTGAATGTAGGTGCTAATGGAGATGGATTTAAATTTGTTGAACAATTTGGAACTAATATAGTTGGCGATGGAACAATGGGAACATTTTATACAAAAGAATTAAAAGAAGTTGAAATTGTTCCATTTATGGTAAATAGTAAATCAAAACGATTTGTTAATGAAACAGAACAAGCATTTAGAATTCAAAGAATTATGGCTGATGAAACAGATGGAAATATGTTTTTAATAACTGATTCAAAATATAAGAATTTAGATGCAATTGAAAAGCAAGTAAAACAAGGGATTTATAAAAAATATGATAGCCTACAGGATTTAGCTAAAGATTTAAAACTTGATGAAAATATGTTATTAAATGAAATAGAAAAATATAATAAGGCAGTTGAAAATAATAAAATCTTAGGATTTGGACTTCAGGGAGAAAAGGCCCATCCAATTAAGGAAGCTCCTTTTTATGGAGTTCATACAGTAATAAGAACATTTGCGACAATTCCAGGAATTGAAATAAATGCAGATATGCAAGTGCTTGATAAGGATAGGAATATAATACCTAATTTATATGCAGCTGGAGAGCTGACAGCAGGTAATGCTTTTTCTTATCAGTATCCTGGTGAAGGTATGGGAATATCCTATGCAAGCAACAGTGGTCGTTTAGCTGCAATGAGAGCTGCTGAATATATAAGTAAGTAGATCAGTTATTATTATTTAAGATGGTTATCATGTATCTATGAAAACCATCTTAATTTATTGGATTCAAAATATTTCATATGCGTATATATCTTGTAAATAAATTTTTCGTGTGATATAATTTTCATTATTTATTTACGAGGAGAATTCATGAATAGAAATATGACGGAAGGTAGTGTTTTTAAGGCTTTGCTTTATTTTACAATACCACTTATTTTATCGGGTTTATTACAACAACTTTATAATATTGCAGATTCCATTATTGTTGGAAATTATGTTAGTGAAAAAGCATTAGCTGCTGTGGGAGTTTCTTCACCAGTTTTAAATATATTTATTTTTATTACAGCTGGTTTAGTTTCAGGTTATACCATTTTACTTTCCCAATATTATGGGGCAAAAGAGTATGATAAAATATTAAAATTGTCAAGTACAATCTTTTCTTTTATAATGATTTTTGTTATTGCTTTTAGTACGTTTGGATATTTATTTATAGATAAAATTCTGGTTTTACTTAACACTCCCAGTGAAATACTTCAGCCAGCGCATGATTATTTATCTATTATTTTTATAGGGGTGCCATTTTTAGTTCTCTATAATTTATTTAGCGCAATGCTTAGAGGAATTGGTGACAGCAAAACACCTTTATACTCTATAATTTTATCAACTACAATTAACATTATTTTAGATTTAGTGTTCATTAATATATTTCATTGGGGTATTAAAGGGGCAGCAGTTGCAACTGTAATAGCTCAAATTATATCAAGTTTATATCTTTATATTTTTATTAATAAAAATCATTCTATATTTAAAATATCAATTAAAAAGCAATTGTTAGACATAAGTCTTTTATATGAAAGTTTAAAATTAAGTTTACCATTAGTAATTCAATCAACAGTGGGTACATTTGGGATGCTAATGCTACAAAAAATTATGAATTCATTTGGTGTTGATGTTGTAACAGCCATAACAACAGCTTATAAAATAGATACATTAACTATTTTACCTTTAATAAATATATCATCAGCCATTTCAATTTTTGTTGCACAAAATATTGGCGCTAACAATATGGAGCGAGCAAAGGAAGGATTAAAAAAAGGTATAATAATAACTTTAATAATATCAGTTGCAGTTACTTCACTTGTTGTAATTGGTGGTTGGCATTTTATGAAACTGTTTGGAGTTTCAGATGAAGTTGCAGATATTGGACAAAGATTTTTTTATTTTCTTGCAGTATTTTATCCAATACTTGGAATAGAACATTCTTTATATGCTTTTTTACAAGGTAATAAAGATGTTGTATTTACTTCTATTAGCACCATGTCATCACTTCTACTAAGAGTTTCTATGTCTTATGGCTTAGCTAATAAGCTTGGAAGTGATGTTATTGCCATAGCTGAAATTTCAGCCTGGGTTTTTGCTGCTTTACTTTGCTTTTTAAGATATAAAAGTAATAAATGGCAACGAATTATTTAATTTTGTCCTGAGAGATAGCGAAGGATCTTGTTAATGACACTAACATTAAAAAAAGGATGGCTATTTGATTATAAATCATTTAACCATCCTTTATTACTAATCTTTATAAAATTGAATTATAGTAATGGTTACTAAGCGAGTATTCCAAGTATAGAAGCTTTAGGTTTAGCCCCCACCATTGTTTTAACTAATTTACCATTTTTAATTACCGCTAAGGTAGGTATGCTCATAACCCCATATTTAGATGCTAATTCTGGCTGTTCATCAATATTTATTTTTCCTACTTTTATTGCAGTATTTTCTTTAGCTATTTCATCTATAATTGGTGATATCATTTTACATGGACCGCACCAACTTGCCCAAAAATCTAATAAAACTGGTTTATCTGAATTCAAAACTTCTTTTTCAAAATTATTGTTTGTAATTTTTATAGTACTCATATATATCTCCCTTCAAAATTTATTATACTTTAATTATACCAAATTCAAATTTTAACTCAGTAACTAAGTCACTAAATTTAAAAATAAATTAAATTATTATATAAAATTAATTAGAATATATTAAATGTTTTTTATTTTATTTAATTTATATTTAATAACAATATTTTATGATATAATTATGTATGTAATTAAAACTTCTAAATTAATGTATATGTAGAATGGTGGTAAAATGTTAAAAAAATTAAAGAATATTAATTATTTTGAAATATTAGATGATAGTGAAAATAAAGTATATTATGGTTGTAACCAAGTTTGGTATAAAGGTTTATGGCAGAGAAAAGCAGGATGTGGACCTACTACTGCTTCAAATATAGTTTCATATATAAATCAAAAAAATCAAGGTATGAAATCTGAAAATTATTTATACAATTCATTAATACTTATGGAGGTATTGTGGAAGCATGTTACTCCAACATTAATGGGCGTAAATTCCATTAAATTGTTTATGGATGGTATGGATTCATATGCTAAATATATGTATTTAAATTTGAAAATTAATTTTATTGATATTCCTAAAAATAAATTATCAAGACCAAAGTTTTCAGAAGTTTTAAATTTAATAGCAACTTCACTTGAAAATGATTTGCCATTAGCATTTTTAAATTTGTGCAATGGTGATGAACAATGTTTGGATAAGTGGCATTGGGTTACTGTTATATCAATAGAATATGAAGAAGATAAAAGCAGGGCATTTATCGAAATTTTAGATGAAGGTATTATAAAAAAAATTGATTTAGTGCTTTGGTTTAATACAACAACCCTTGGGGGTGGATTTGTAAGTGTTGATTTTAAGCAATTATAATTTAATATAGTAATTTAAATGTAAAATAGGATAGATTTTAATTATAATTTTAATTAAAATCTATCCTGTTTATTTTATATAATTTTAGATTAAAATTTGTTTTTTGGGTATATATATTTTATGATTGGTGATATTAAATATATAATTAAGGATTTATTTATATATTATCATTTGAAAGGGGAAATTAAAATGTCTATTATCAGTACATACGTTGTCCCACATCCGCCTTTAATAATTCCTAAAATTGGCAGAGGACAGGAAATTAAAATTGAAAAAACAATTAAAGCATATAATGAAATAGCTAAAAAAATTGCCGAAATAAAACCTGATACAATTGTTATAACAACACCTCATTCTATTATGTATTCAGATTATATACATATATCTCCAGGGAAAAGCACTAAGGGAGATTTTAAAGATTTTGGAGAACCTGATGTAAAATTTGAAGTAAATTATGATACAGAGTTTATTGAAGTACTTTCTTCTTTAGCAGAGGAAAAGGATATACCAGCAGGTGTATTAGGGGAAAAGAAAAAAACATTGGATCATGGAACTATGATTCCTCTTTATTTTATAAATAAATATTTTAAAGATTATAAAATCGTTCGCATAGCTATTTCAGGTTTATCTTATATAGAACACTATAATTTTGGAAAATGTTTATCTAAAGCTTCAGAGGAATTAGGTAAAAAAATAGTTGTTGTAGCAAGTGGCGATTTGTCACATACTCTTAAAGATGAAGGACCTTATGGTTATACAGAGGAGGGACCTTTATTTGATAAAGAAATTACAGAAGCTTTTAAGTCAGGAAATTTCCTAAAGTTTTTAAATTTTGATGAAGATTTTTGTGAAATAGCAGGAGAATGTGGACTGCGTTCATTTGTCATAATGGCTGGTGCTTTGGATGGAAAAGATATTAAGCCAGAGCTTCTTTCTTATGAAGGCCCATTTGGAGTTGGTTATGCAGTTGCGTCCTATGAAGTTATAGGAGAAAATGAACAAAGACATTTTGATAAAATATTTAATAAAAAAGAAGATGAACGATTAAAATCTCTTTTGGTTAATGAAGATGAATATGTTAGTCTTGCAAGAAAAACACTTGAAAGCTTTATATTAAATAATAAGAAAATAGAAAAGCCAAATAATTTGCCAAAAGAAATGTTACAACAGCGTGCTGGCGTTTTTGTTTCATTAAAAATGAATGGACAGCTTAGAGGTTGCATTGGTACAATTTCTCCAACAACTGATTCCATAGCCGAAGAAATAGTGCAAAATGCTATAAGCTCTGGCTTGGAAGATCCGCGTTTTAATCCTGTTTCAAAAAAAGAATTGAGTAAATTAGAGTATTCTGTTGATGTATTAGGAGATGCTGAACCAATTTCATCCTTAGAAGAATTAGATCCAAAAAGGTATGGCGTAATAGTGAGCTTAGGTAAAAGAAGAGGATTGTTGCTTCCAAATTTAGAAGGCATTAATACTGCTAAAGAGCAAGTGGATATAGCACTTAAGAAGGCTGGAATTTCAATAAATGAAAAATATAATATGGAAAGATTTGAGGTGATCAGACACAAATGAGCAAAATAGAATGTAAAATATGCCCACACCATTGCAAACTTGAAGAAAATCAAATAGGAATTTGCAGAGGACGAATAAATAAAAACTCAGAAGTCACAGCTTTAAATTATGGTCATGTCTCAGGTATAGCAATAGACCCAATAGAAAAAAAAACTCTACGTCGTTTTTACTTAGGTAGCAATATTTTATCAGTAGGGAGTTTTGGTTGCAATTTAAAATGTTCATTTTGTCAAAATCATGAAATATCCATGGTTGGTAAAAATGATATTAAAACTCAATATGTTACACCTGAAAATTTAATTGAATTAGCATTAGAGTTAATTCCAAAAGGAAATGTAGGAATTGCATATACTTATAATGAACCACTTATTGGTTTTGAATATGTAAGGGATTGTTCTAAGCTTGCAAAAGAAAAAAAATTGAAAAATGTTGTTGTGACAAATGGTTGTTTTTGTGAAGAACCTATGAAAGAACTGATGCCATATATTGATGCATTCAACATAGATTTAAAAGGATTTACAAATGACTTTTATGAAAAAATAGGTGGAGATTTAAATGTTGTTAAAAAATTTATTAAACTTGCATCTGAAAACGCTCACGTAGAAATAACGACTTTAATTATTCCAGGTGAAAACGATAACGAAAATGAAATAAGAGAATTATCTGAATTTTTATCTTCCATTAATAAAAATATTCCATTACATTTATCAAGGTTTTTCCCGTGTTATAAAATGACGGATAAAAATGCTACAAAAATATCTTCTATATATAAACTTGCAGATATAGCAAGAGAATCACTTCATTATGTTTATGAAGGAAATTGTTGAATTTTAATAATTTCTATATATTACAAAACCCGCCTGATTATAGACGGGTTATATATGTTTCATTCTTAGTTAATCTTCAGAATTATTTTTTTTATTTCTTTTTCTTTTTTTTACGCACTCATTTAATAAAAATTCTATTTGTCCGTTAATTGACCTAAAATCATCTTCTGCCCTGATTAGTTTGTAAACATCTGTGTCCAGTATGGTGTACCGCTTGAATTTGTTGCATAACCAACCCCTATTTTACCAAAGTTAGATGAAAGTATATTTGCTCTGTGTCCTGAAGAATTCATCCATGCAGTTACAACTGCTTCTGGTGTTCTTTGACCATATGCAATATTTTCACCCCATGCTGACCAATTGATTTTAGATTTGCTTAACATATCACCTGCACTGCCATAAGTTGGTGATTGATGTGCAAAATAATTGTTAGTAGCCATATCTTTAGATTTAGTTCTTGCTATATTAGAAATAGCTGTATCCAAAGTAAGCGGCGATAAACCATTTTTTTGTCTTTCTACATTCACAAGTTCAACAACTTTTTGTTCAAATGTTAAATTTGATGCTACTGCAGTAGTTTTAGTTGCTTCTGTAGCAGTTGCTGGTTTAGTAGCGACTGGCTTTGAAGTTTTAGTTGCATCAGGCTTAGCAGTTTGAACTACTGGTGTAGTTACAGCTGGTGTTTTAACTTCAGTTACAGGCTCTTTTACTGTTGGAGCTTTTGTAACTTGAATTTTAGTTGTTGAAGCAGTTTTAACAGTTATTTTAATATTATAATTTTCTAAAATATCATTAATATTAATGTTGTTGTTGCAATTAGCTTTTTCTACTGCAAATGTAGACGTAGATGATAATGCTAATATAGTTGTTAATGTTAATGCAATTATTTTATTTTTCATGTATATTCTCCTTTAAATTAAGTTTTTACCCCTTGCGCTTTACGTTATTTTGGGGTATTCGAAACGTTGAATAACTTTTCGTTTGTTAATAAATTATAGCACACGCTATTTAGTAATATAACCCTCAATAATTTGTTTAATTGGTAAAATTGTGACATATAAATGTATTAAAAATAATATATTACATGTTTATACATGATTATTAAAGTATTAGTGAGCGTGAAATATAGAAAATCTTCATTTGTATAAGTTCATGATTTTTGTTTGTATCATATATGATATAATTAAATTGATCTATTTTCTTAAAAATAAAGATTGGAGAGAATTTATGGATAAATTAAATTTTATACCTTTTCCTATTATTAAATCAGAACGTTTAATTTTAAGACAAGCTACAATTGCACATAAAGAAGAAATGTATTTTTTGAAATCTAATGATGATGTATTAAAATTTTTAGACAATCCTAAACACAAAAGCATGGATGATACAGAAAAGTTTATAATAAATATTCTAAATGGAATTAAAAATAATGTTTGGATATATTGGGTAATCAGTTTAAAAACTAACAATAAATTTATAGGTACCATATGCTTATGGAATATATATGAAGATAAATCAAGTGCAGAAATAGGTTTCGAACTAATGCCTTCGTATCAAGGTATAGGTCTAATGCATGAAGCATTAAACGAAGTTATAAAATATGGATTTCAAAATTTAAAGTTTAATAATATTACTGCCTATACCCATAAAGATAATATTAAATCCATTAATTTATTAAAAAGAAATGGGTTTTTGGGTGAGATAGGAGAAAATGAATGTTCGAATAATTATAAAATTTTTAGAAAAATAAATAACATATCTCAGTAGATATATTAATAATAAGATAAAAAATAATATATTAAAATGTTCAGTTAATAAATATTATGATATAATATGTTTTATTTATGATAAATTGTTTTCTTGGAGGTTAATATTGGAAAAATCAAAAGTATAATCGCTGTTGGGATTTTAGGAAAAAATGTTGAAGAAGTAAAAATAGGAGGAGAAATTTATAATTCATCATCAAAGATTGTAATGTCTCACTTTAAAGGTCGTGAAAATGCAGGTTTTTGTGGTGTGTTAAAAAATTTGGCTATGAGTTGTGTAACTCCAACAGGTAAACAGATGTAGCATTTTGATGTTAAGCCAGCAGTTAAAGGTTTAAAATGTGCTAATGTATAATCTTATGATATTATAAAAATAAAATTAAGGATTGATTATATGATTAAAATAGCATATGCAACTAAGGTTCTGCCAATAAAAGAGGGATATTTTTTATTAATATTAACTTTGTATGAAACAGCATTATTAAAAAATGATAAAAAATTATTAGGAGTGGATTATTATGATTTTATATTACCAGTGTCAATCTGGAATAAGTGGAGATAGGAATTTAGGTGCTCTCATAGATTTAGGAGTACCTAAGGAATATTTTATTGATAAACTTAGCCTATTAGGCACGGAGGGCTATGAAGTAAAAATATACAAAGATGAAAGGCAGAATATATTAGGCACAAAAGTGGATGTCATTTGTCATGAAGGGCATAGTTTAAAAAAATTAAAAGAGATATATAATATCATTGATTCTTCAATGCTTTCACCTTATGTCAGAGATCTATCTAAAAAAATATTTTATATAGTGGCTAAAGCTGAGGCTAAGGCTCATAATGCAGAAATAGAAAATGTTCATTTCAATGAAGTAGGCGCAATGGATTCAATTATTTATGTAGTGGGCACTGCTATATGTTTAGAATACTTAAATGTTGAAAAAATTTTCACTTCAAAAATAGAGTTGGGTGGAGGATTTGTTAATTGTTCGCATGGTGTTCGTTCTATACCTGCACCGGCGACAACTGAGATAATAAAAGACTACAGGATTTCTTTGAATGAAGTTGATTTTGAAGCAACAACACCAATTGGGGCAGCAATAATAAAAGCAATATCAGACGGAGCCATAGAAAATATAAATATGAAGATATGTAAGACAGGTATTGGCGTAGGGCATAATATATATAAGTACCCAAATATTCTTAGTGTTTATCTGGCGAAAATAGAATGTAAGGAAGAGTCGTATTTAATAGAAAGCAATATTGATGATATGAACCCAGAGTATTACGGAAATATTGTGGAAGAATTATTTGCTCTTGGTGTTCAGGATGCATTTATAACTCCAATATATATGAAAAAAGGAAGGCCTGCTGTAACTTTATCAGCATTGTCATCTGAAGAAAAGAAAGATGAAATAATTGATTATATATTAAGAAATACTTCTACATTTGGAGTTAGAATATCTACTGTAAGTAAAAAACATGTAGAAATAGATTTCTCATATTTGGAAACGAAGTATGGTGAAATTAAGGTAAAAAACGCGTATATAGATGGAGAGAAAATTAAGAGCAAATTTGAATACGATTCCTTGCTAAAGCTGGCTAAATGCAACAATATGTCGGTTTACCAACAATATCATAAAATTATGAACAACGATAAAGAAAATGAATGCGGATTATTATAAACGCTTGCAGTTTCATATATAATATGTTAGTATACATAAAAAATTATGATATAATTTTTTTATAGATTTAATTTTTAGAAGGATAAGAGGTGATGAAAAATGATAATTGCAGTTATAGATGGTATGGGCGGGGGTGTTGGATGCCAAGTTGTGGAAAGATTGAAGTTAATACAGAATAATGATGTTGAAATAATCGCTTTGGGAACTAATTCTCAGGCAACAACGAATATGTTAAAACGTGGAGCTAGTAGAGGTGCAGCAGGTGAAAATGCAATTGTAACAATGAGTCATAAAGTAGATATAATTATTGGATCTGTAGCAATTATTGCTGCTAATTCAATGATGGGAGAAATTAGTCCTAAGATGGCTGAAGCAATTGCTGACAGCAATGCAAGAAAAATATTAATTCCTTTGAGCAAATGCAATATTGATATAATAGGACTAAAAAAATGTCAGTTAAAAGTAATTTTTGATGAGCTTTTAGAAACAATTAAAGAAATTTTAGAAGAAATAAAATAATTTAAATTTACACTACTAAAGTAATAAAATCTTATTGACTAAACTTTTGATTTAATATATAATTAAATAGAAAATTATAATAAAAGATTTTTTGCAAAAGGAGAATGATATGGCACGTATAGGTGGAGTTACAGTTCAATCTGTTACACGTGCACTTGATATATTGGAATGCTTTAATGGTCCTATAGAAGAATTGGGAATTTCAGAAATTTCTGAACAGATGGGATTGAGCAAGAGCACCATATATGGTTTGGTAAACACATTGCTTGTTAAAGGATATCTTGAGCAAGATGAGAAAAGCAAAAGATATAAATTAGGTATTAAATTATTTGAATTAGGTTATGTTGTAAATTCGAGAATGGATTTAGGAAAAGAGTCAAAGACATTCTGCGAAGAACTTGCTAAAAAATATAGTGCTACAGTTCATGTTGCTGCTCGATTCGGCAATGAGGTAGTTTATGTGGATAAAGTTGATATGCCCGATGCTTTTGTTGTATTTTCTCAAGTTGGAAAACGTGCCTCAATGTATTGTACTGGAGTAGGCAAAGCAGTACTTGCTTTTTTAGATGGAAAACAGATTTCGGACTATTTAAAAAATATTAAATTTAACAAATATACGGATAATACAATCACAAATATTGATGATCTAAAAGAAGAATTGAAAAAAATTAAAGAAAATGGATATGCTGTTGATAATGAGGAAATTGTTCATGGTCTAAGATGCGTATCAGCACCAATTTTTGATAAAAGCAATTTGCCCATAGCTGCAATCAGCGTTTCAAAGACATCTGGCAAAATAGAAATGGAGCAAATAAAAAATATTGCTTTAGATGTTATGACAGTTGCACAACAAATATCAAGAAGATTGGGTTATAACAAATAAAAAGGAGCTTGGAAGTTCCTTCAAAATTTATCCAGAATAACGAACTTTATTCGTCAATGACGAATGCTAAACAAAAGCCTTAAAAGGCTTTTGTTTAAAACAAATATTACGAACATTATTCGTCATTGACGAATAATAAGGAGCGATTATATGCAAGATATTAGAGATGTGATTTTTAAAGATATTTTAGATAAGAAGTTCAGAGCGTTGATTTCTACAGAAAAAGATGGATGTTTGTCAGGTGTTGAAGAAGCACAAAAAGTTGCTGCTGAAATAGGAGTTAGCATTAATTTCTACTATGAGGAAGGCGATTTAATTAAAGCAGGTGATATAATTTGTGAAATAATAGGATATCCTAAACAAATCACCATAGCTGAAGACAAAATTATTGGTTGTTTATCGAAATTTTCTGGCATCGCAACTGCAGCGCATAAAGCTGTTTTGATTGCAGATGGTAAAATCAGAATTGTATCAGGCTCATTAAAAAAGATGCCAAGTGTCATTAACCGCAACATACGAAAAGCACTTGAATCTGGCGGAGCTTACAGCAGGATAAGCACTACTCCAATGGTTTATATGGACAAAAATTACATTAAAATGTTAGGTTCTATTCCTAATGCTTTAGAAGCTGCAAAATGTTTTGATGATTTAGCTAAAGTTATCCAAATAAAGGGAGACGATGTTTCAATTGAGCAAGAAACAACACAGGCTTTAAAAAATGGCTGTAATATATTGATGGTAGATACCGGAAATTTGGATGATTTAAAAAAATGTATACAAGTAACTGAGGAACTAAACAAAAGAAAAGATGTTCAAATTGCTTTTGCGGGTGGCATTAAATTAGAACAAATACCTAATTTGATAGAATATGGAATTGATGCTTTATGTGTTGGTAAAGATATAGTTGATGCCTTATTGTTAGATATGAAATTAGATGTTCAAATATAGAAAGCTAAGAGGTTATTCATATGGGATTAAATTTGTTGGAAAAAACTGAATTGTGGATAAATCAAATATTTTTAAATAACGCTAATTTAACATTGATAGCGAAAACAGTTGCAGATGTATTGAAAATTGATGATAGCAAAGTTTTGGTAGTAGATGTTAGGCAGCAACATATAACATTGGATATTTTGGAAAAAGATATTCCAACTGAAAATATTATCGGAAAAGAACATGAATTATTAGAAGCAGTTTCAAAAATAGATGGTGTAACATTGACTGAGGATTCAAGCATACATTCTAACGGTATTTTAGGACTTATATGCTTGGAGGGTGAAAATCCTATAGAAATGAGCAATACTGTAAATAATATGGTAAATGAAATGAAAGAATTAATTTCAAAGCGGGCAATTGTATTTCCAACAGGGTTTGAATTAAAACAAAACCTTATAGAAGATACAAATACTCCATTTTTAAAGGAACTATTAGAACAGCATGGTTATAAGGTTAAAGTTGGTGATATCATCGAAGATGATATGGATGACATGGTTTATAAACTTTCAGATGCTGTATCCCAAGGTTTTGGTTTGATAATAACTACTGGCGGTGTAGGTGCTGAGGATAAAGATAAAACTGTTGAAAGTATATTGGAGATAGATTCAGAAGCTGAAACACCATATATTGTAAAATTTCAACAAGGTACGGGACGACATGTTAAAGATGGAGTAAGGATAGCTGTTGGAACTGTCGGACCATCCATGATTGTTTCTTTCCCAGGACCAAATGATGAAGTTCGATTGGCATCAGAAGCGTTAATTGAATCACTTAAAAATAATTATGATAAAGAAACAACTGCACGAAAGATAGCAGGGGTTTTAGCAAAAAAAATAATGCACAAGGGATTTCATCATTAGAATCCATTTTGAATTATAATTACTAAATGCTAATTAATCAAAATAAATAATAAATTTTAAAAAAATTGAAGGAGAGGATATAATATGGATTGCAAAGTTATTGCTCAGAAATTATACGAGGCGGAAAAAAATTGTACTCAAATTGAGGCGCCTTCTAAAGAATTCTCAGATTTAAAAGTTGAGGATGCATACCAAATACAATTAATAAATATTAAAAAAAGAATAGAATCAGGCGAGAAAGTAATTGGTATGAAAATAGGATTAACAAGCAAAGGAATGCAAAGCTTACTAAAAGTTAACGAGCCTGATTATGGACATCTTACTGATAAAATGTTGCTTGTTGAAAGTGAAATTTGTAAGTTTGATCAATTAATTCAGCCTAAAGTCGAAGGTGAATTAGCGTTTTGTTTGAAGAAACCGTTAAAAGGGCCAGGTGTTACTATTGCCGATGTATATAATGCCACTGATTGGGTAGTACCTGCAATAGAAATTGTAGATAGCCGGGTAAATGATTGGAAAATTACTCTATGCGACACTATTGCAGATAACGGTTCAAGTGCGAAATTTGTTTTGGGAAGTAAAATGACACCTATTTCTGATGTTGATATGAGACTTACTGGGATGACTTTAGAAAAAAACGGAGAACTTGTTAACAGCGGCACATGTGCAGAGGTAATGGGAAATCCTGCTGCAGCTGTGGCATGGCTTGCAAATAAGTTGTCTGAATTTGATATTGAGTTAAAAGAAGGAAGTATTGTGATGGCGGGAGCATTGACTGCAGCACAAGTTGTAGAAAGGGGTGATAATTTCACTGTTAACTTTTACGGCATGGGAAGCTTATCGGTGAAATTTAGATAAATAAGTTAGATAAGAATTATAGCTTGCAATATTGGTAATGTAACACAAGGACAGATTTAATATAAGGTCATAAAGGAATATTGGTAGTCGAGCAAGAAAATATGAATATTGATTTTTTTAGAATTATCAAAAAAGTATAATTAGAAAGAGGTAATCAAGATGAAGAAAGTTACTTTATTATCAGAAGTTCAAAGTGAAATTTGCAGAGGTTGCAAGGTTTGTGAAAAAGTATGCCCCGTAATGGCAATCGAGGTTGTAGACAAAAAGGCAGTGGTTGACGCTGATGCATGTCGTGGATGTGCAAACTGTGAACAAAGATGTCCATTCTATGCTATAAAGATTATAAAACGAGAAAAACCATTAGAAATAGGCGTGGACGTATCAAAATTTGATAAAAATGAAATAAGAGATCTTTGCGAAAAAGCACATCTTAATCCTGAGCAAGTGTTGTGTTATTGCGTTGGAGTTAGAGCAGAAGAAGTAGCTGCTGCTTTGTTGAGCGGTGCAAAAACACCGGAAGAAGTCAGCTCAATGACTGGAATAAGAACTGGGTGTACAATA